>JAEZID010000566.1 GCA_023416195.1 Pseudomonadota bacterium
GTCGCCACCGCCCCGCCCGCCGTCGCCTGGGCCGGCCCGATCGCGGCCGTTCTGCTGGCCGCCGCCATGATCGCCGGCCTTCAGGCCGACCGCATCCCCCTGCCCGCCCCGCTGCGCCGCCCGCCGGTCGCCGCCGCGCAGGCGCAGGTGGCAAAGCTGCGCGGCGCGCTGTGGAGCCGGCCGGCGCTGGCCGGGCTGCTGCACAGCGCGGCGGTGCATCTGTGCACGGTCCTGGCCGTGGTCGCCTACGCCCGCGCGCTGGGCCTGAACGTCGGTGTGCTGGACGCGCTGGCCGTCGTGCCGATGACCATCTTCGCCGCGGCCCTTCCCATTTCCCTGAACGGCTGGGGGGTGCGCGAGGGGGCCTTCGTGGCCGGTTTCGCGTTGTATGGTCTGGGTTCGGCGGAAGCCCTGATCCTGTCGGTGATGATCGGCCTGTCCGTCACGCTGGCCTCGCTACCGGGAGGGCTGCTGTGGTTGAGCCTTTCCGGCCGCCGCACCGTTGTACCCGCATCTTCCGGAACGTCTTCATGACCGTCATGACGCTCGACACCACTTCCCCGCATCAGCAGCAGGACAAGGCCGAGAGCCGTCCCCTCAGCCTGCGCCAGAAGGCCGTGCGCGCCCTGTTCGAGACGCTGGCGCCGGAGGCCGACCGCTGGGCCGAACGCAACGCCTATTTCCACGAGGCCGACCGCGCCTACCTGCGCTTCCTGGTGCCGGACGGCGCCAGCGTGCTGGAGATCGGTTGCGGGCTGGGCGACACGCTGGCCTTCCTGAAGCCGTCGCGCGGCGTCGGCATCGACCTCGCCCCCGGCATGATCCACCGGGCCAGGGAGCGCCACCCCCATCTGGAGTTCCACGCCGGCAACGCCGAGGATCCGGCCGATCTGGCGCGGATCGAGGGCACCTTCGACGTCATCCTGCTGTCGGACACCATCGGCTTCCTGGACGATTGCGAGGCGACGCTCCGGCTGCTGCACCGGTTCGCCACGCCGCAGACCCGCATCATCATCAGCTATCACAGCCGCGCCTGGGAACCGATCCTGGGCTGGGCCGAGAAAGTCGGGCTGAAGGTGCCGCAGGGCCAGCACAACTGGCTGAGCACCGACGACACCTTGAACCTGCTGGATCTGGCCGGCTGGGAGCCGGTGCGGCGCGAGTGGCGCCAGCTGATCCCGCGCCGGGCCTTCGGGCTGGGGCCGCTGGTCAACCAGTGGATCGCCCCGCTCCCCGGCATCCGCCGGCTGTGCGTGCGCAACTACGTCGTGGCGCGCCCCGTGCCGCCGCAGCCCGAGCGCCTGCCCTCCTGCACCGTGCTGGTCCCCTGCCGGAACGAGCGCGGCAACATCGAGCACGCCATCCGCCGCTTGCCGCGCTTCTGCCCCGACCTGGAGGTCATCTACGTCGAGGGCCACAGCCGCGACGGCACCTACGAGGAATGCCTGCGCGTGCAGGAGGCCTACAAGGACTGGGACATCAAGGTTCTGCAACAGGACGGCAAGGGCAAGGGCGACGCGGTGCGCAAGGGCTTCAACGCGGCGCGCGGCGACATCCTGATGATCCTCGACGCCGACCTGACGGTGCCGCCGGAAACGCTGCCGAAGTTCTACCAGGCCATCGCGTCCGGCAAGGGCGAGTTCATCAACGGCACGCGGCTGGTCTACCCGATGGCCGATCAGGCCATGCGCTTCCTGAACTGGGTCGCCAACCGGGCCTTCGCGCGCATCTTCTCCTTCCTGCTGAACACGCGCTTCACCGATACGCTGTGCGGCACGAAGGTTCTGTGGAAGCGCGATTACGACAAGATCGTCGCCAACCGCCATTACTTCGGCGATTTCGACCCGTTCGGCGATTTCGACCTGATTTTCGGCGCGTCCAAGCTGAACCTGAAGATCGTCGAGGTGCCGATCCGCTACGCCGACCGCACCTACGGCGAAACCCAGATCAGCCGCTTTAGCCACGGCTGGCTGCTGCTGCGCATGGTGATGTTCGCGTGGCGGAAGCTGAAGGCGTTCTGAGCGGGGTGTTGGATTCTTGCGGGCAACAGGGTCTACACGGATTACACAGATTTAAAGCGCGGATTTCACGGATTTTTCTTTGATCGTGCCGGCGCCATGGCCTTCCAAGAAGGCGTGGCGTCGCCAAGCTCACAAAAAATCCGTGTAATCCGTGTTCAAATCCGCGAAATCCGCGGAAAATTTGTAGCCCGACACAGAGCGTTGACCGACGCGCCGCGCTTCAGCCCTTCTTCACCGCCTCGACGCGCCCGCCGGTCATGCTGACCAGCTGTGCGGGGGTAAGTTGGAAGACGGCGTTGGGCGTGCCGGCGGCGGCCCAGATGGTGTCGAAGGCCAGCAGGTCGGCGTCGATCAGCACCAGCGGCGGCACCGCATGGCCCAGCGGGGGCACGCCGCCGATGGCGAAGCCGGTGTTCTCGCGCACGAAGTCGGGATCGGCGCGTTCGATCTTCTCGCCGATCAGGCGGCCCACGGCCTTTTCGTCCACGCGGTTCACGCCGCTCGCCACCACCAGCACCGGACGGCCGCTCTCCTTCGCGCGGAAGATCAGCGACTTGCCGATCTGCGCGACGGTGCAGCCGATGGCGTTGGCGGCGTCCTCCGACGTGCGGGTGGTGCCCTCATGCTCCACGACCCGATGACCGAGGCCAATGGAATCGAGAATGTCCTGAACGCGGCGGGCGGAGGGGCTGAGGTCGGTCACGGTATCCTCTTGCTGGGTTTTTGCTACCGGGCCAGTTCCCGCGACCGCTTGGTCGCGGCGGCAACAGCGTTGTCCAGGAGCGGTTGCAGCCCGTCCCCGGCCATCAGAACCTCCAGCGCGGCCTGGGTGGTGCCGCCGGGGCTGGTCACCGCCTTGCGCAGGTCGGCGGCCGGCGCGGTGGACTGACGCAGCAGTTCCCCGGCCCCCGACACGGTGGCGCGGGCCAGCCGCAGGGCGAGGTCGGCCGGCAGGCCGCTCGCCTCGCCGGCCTTGGCCAGCGCCTCGACCAGCAGGAACACATAGGCCGGGCCGCTGCCCGACACGGCGGTGACCGGGTCGATCAGCGACTCGTCGTCCACCCAGGCGACCTCGCCGACCGCGCCCAGCAGCGCATCGCAGAGCGTCCTTTGGTCGGCGGTCACGGCGCTGTTGGGAACGGCGACGGTCATGCCGCGCCCGATGGCGGCCGGGGTGTTGGGCATGGAGCGCACGATGGCGGCCCCGGCGCCCAGATGGTGTTCGAAATAGCCGATGGTCTTGCCGGCAGCGACCGACAGGAAGACGGTGCCGGGCCGGACGAGGCCCTGGTAGGTCGGCACGACCTGATCCATCACCTGCGGCTTCACGGCCAGCACGACCACGTCCGGCGCGAAGCCGGCCGGCAGGTCGTCCGCGCCGCCGGCGGCGGAGACCGCCGGGTTGCCCTTCACGCTGTCCGGCAGCACGCCCGAGGGTTCGACCACCACGACGCGGGAGGCGGTGCCGGCGGCCAGCCAGCCGTCCAGCATCGCGCCGCCCATCTTGCCGCAACCGACCAGAAGCAGCGTGCAGCCAGCAGCCATGTTCCTTACGCCTCGCCCATGGTGTCGAGAATGGCGGCGGACACGGCGTCCGGCGCCGACTTGCCGCCCCAGATCACGAACTGGAAGGCGGGGTAGAAGCGCTCGCACTCCGACAGGGCGATCTCGACAAGGTCTTCCAACTGCTCCACCGTCGCGCCGCGCGAACCGCGCAGCAGCATGGTCTGGCGGAACATCGGGGTGTTCTCCTCGGCGCAGACGTCGAAGTGGCCGAGCCACATGCGCGCGTTCACCTCCGCCAGCAGTTCGCTGACGGCGGAGCGGCGGGCCGCCTGCACCTTCATGTCGAACTGACAGGAAAACTGCATCGCGCTGACGTCGGACTGCCAGACGAAATAGAGCCGGTAGTCGCACCACCGGCCCCCGACACGGTGGCGCGGGCCAGCCGCAGGGCGAGGTCGGCCGGCAGGCCGCTCGCCTCGCCGGCCTTGGC
>JAEZID010000495.1 GCA_023416195.1 Pseudomonadota bacterium
CCTATGTGGTCCATCAGGGCGACCAGCCAACGACAATTTTCGTTTTCCAATGCAAAGATGGGCTGGTTACCGTCTTCAACGAATTCATCGTCGTCAGCGCGGAGGAGGTCAACCGCTTCGCCCGATACATCTTCGATGCCTTTCCCGATGTCTCGACGATCCGTTTCGAGGCCCTGCAAACGGATGCGGACTCCTTCCCATTTCCGTATCAGAGGCACAATTCGAAGGAGGACTGGGTCATCGAACTGCCTTCGAGCGCCGAGGAATACACGGCGCGGCTCGGCAAATCGACGCGCAACAACATCAAGTACGATGTGCGCCGGCTATCGCGGGTCTTTCCCGACCACAGTCTGCGTTTCTACACCGGCGCGGAGATCGACGAGGCGCACGTCCGCGCCATCGTCGGGCTGAGCGATGCACGGATATCGGCAAAAAAGAAAAGATTTGGCATCGACGACCAGGAGGTCGAACGCATCATCCGGTTCGCCAGGAAAGGCGGCCTCGTCAGTGTCCTGCACATCGACGGCCGGCTTTGCGCGGGCATGATCTGCCAGATCGTCGGTTCCGCCTACATGGCGGAGGTGATCGCCCATGACCCGGCCTACAACGAATACCGGCTGGGGGCGCTTTGCTATTATCGGACGATCTGTGAAGCCATCGCCCGTGGCGCCACCACCGTGTACATGGGCGGCGGGCGGGAGCCTTATAAGGCCCGGTTCCTGGGCGTCCGGCAGGATATGGACCGGTTGGAGCTTTACCGGTCGCATGCATCCATGGCGCTGAGCCCTCGACGCGTGGCGAAGACGGCCATCGGAGGAGGAATCCGCAAGGCCAAAATCTGGCTTCTGGCACGCGAAAAGAGCGCGCTGACGCGCTCGGTCTTTTTCGGACTGATCCTCGCGCGCCGGCTGCGGGACCGGTTGAGATGAGGCTCGGGTGAGAGAGGTGGACGGGTTCGTGTTGTGCCCCCACCACCGAAGCGGGGAGAAAAGGGCGTCAGGTCGGAACCGCGCGGGAGCGGGAGCCGCGCGCCGCAGGGCGCGTTTCCTGAACCCGGTTGGGTTCGGCGGTGGCGCGGGCGCGTTCCAACTCGATGCGCGTGCGTGCGGCGACCCGCATCAACCGATCGGTCGCTCCCAGCAGTTCGTCGTAGGTTTCCGGGGAATTATCGGACAGAAAAGAATCGAAAACGGCCAGGAACGAGGCGATTTCGCTGCTGACCCGCCAGCGGAGATCGGGAGGGATGCTCGACGCGCCGACGCCGCCGTCACGATGGCCGCCGACCGGATTCGGACGCGCGGATGCGGGCATCACCTCGGCGGCTGCCGGCGGCCGGTTGCTTTCGAACCGCCCGGTTTCGGACGATTCGCCGTTTCGGCTTTCGGGCAAGGCTTTGTCGGCCGGGGCCGGAGCCGGGGCGGTGCCGCCGCTCGGCCGGTTGACGATGTAGCGGATCGCCGGCCCCGTGCAGCCGTAATCGCGGGCGATGCTGGCCAGCGACTCCCCCGCCGCGTGGCGCGTGCGGATCGCCGACCATTCACTGTGGGGAATTTTCCCCTTTTCGCGTCGCTGTGCCATCGTCCTCGACGTCCAAGGCAGGGTCGGCATTCCCGCCGGGCGTTTGCCCGGTGTCGGAAGGCGCCGGAACCACTGATTGCTCACATAACACAAGGGCTGATCTTATGCTACTTCTTTTTGCCTTAAGGAGAGGAGCCTTCCCCATCAGGCTGGCAAAACGGATGTTTCGGCGTCCCCGTAGGACAGAAGCCGCACCGCTTCCGGGCCAAGATTGAACAGGGCGTCCAGCACGCTGAGGCCCGGCACGAAGCCATCCCCCTGGAATTGCCGATAGGGCCGGGGTTTGTATTCGCAGACGCGCAGTTCGATGCCCGCGCGCGCGAATTTTTCTGGATCCTGATAGTTGTTGCCGCCGGCGCCGGAAAGATAGATGTCGCCCCCGACGGCCGCCACCAGCTCGACAAGGCGGTCGTCGCTGGTGGAGGTGAGGCCATGGGCGCTGGAGAGGGCGAACCGGCAGGACAGCCCGAGATAGTCCGCCACCAGGGACGCGGCCCGGATGTTGAATTCGGACAGGCTGTCGCTCTGATCGGCGAAGATCGTATCGACCAGCGCCATGACCGGCTCGGCGAAGGGCGCCTTGCGGTAGGTGTGGAACAGCGTCGCCCGATGGCGGCGGCGCCAGTCCTCCTCCGCGAAGCGCACGTCCTTGATCCGCTGGCGCTCCGCCCGGCGGACGGGCGCCGACATCCATGTCCCGCCGCCCGGCGCGTGGATCATCGTCCGATGCACGTAGCTTCGGCCCTGGGGCATCTGCACGTCGTCGAGGAAGATGAACATGTCCACGCTGGCGGCCTTGGCGAAATAGCCGAGCCAGGGAAAGTAGTTCGGTTGATGCACGGCGACTTTCATGGCAGGCCGATGCCCCATGTTATGGCCGCTTGAGATCGGGTCGCTTCAGATTGAGTCCCTTCAGATTGGGAAGATCCGATCCCCGTCATGCAGCAGCCCGTTGAACACTTTCGGGAAGTTCTTCAGCATGTAGCGGCTGAGCTGGTCCGTCCGCCGATCGCTCAACATGCCCCACAGCTGGTCGAGCGAGTTGACCTCGCACCACCATTCCGGGTGCAGAAGAAGCTGGATGTGCGGCTTGCCCTCGTCCAGCCAGGCTTCCAGCGTTTCGTGAAACGCCAGGCTGCGGCGGGAGTCGGACAGGTAAGACCCGCCGTCGAAAACACGGTCGTCATACGCGTTCACGAACCGGGCGTAGCGCCGGCCGAGCACCTCGCGCGAGGGGCGGTGGAAACTCACCGCCCGATCCACGTCGATGATGCGGTGGAGCAGCCAGTCGAAGGTCTGCTCGATGGCCTGTTCGTCCGCCCCGATCAACTGCTCGTCGATGTGCAGCCCGACGCAATGGCCCATCGCCCGCAAGTCGCGGATGATGTCGAGCGTCTCCGGCACGAAAAGGGAATAGGTCTCGGCGTTGATCTGGAAGAAAAAATTGGCTTTCACGCCGTGCTCGTGCTCGATCCGGCCGAGGTGGATCGCCATGGGCGGCGAAATATCCACGTCGTGGCGCAGGTAGAACAGAGGGCCGCCGGAGACCGGGCCGTTGTCGCCACCGTTGTCGCCGACCTCGTCGAACCGTGAAAAGCGGTATCCCTTGTCCAGCGCCCTCGTGAGAATTCGGCGGAAGATCTCGTCCCCGAAACGCACGTCCGGATCGTTGCCATTTGGGATCACATCTCTCATGCGCAATCCATCCCTCCCCTGGCCCACATCGGGCCCTTTGGGCCGGCGCTTTCGGCCGCCGTAAGTCTGTTTTCGCAATTGACGGGCCGTGATCTTATCGTTTCATCCTATGGGCGGCATCGAAAACGATCAAGGCGAAAAAAAGAAGGAGGGCGAAAAGTCCGTTTCCTCGCGCCATCCCTCGAAAATGAGCTTTCTCTAAGGCCGGATTGCTGAGACGATGCCGGAGGCTTCGATAACAAACCATAGCGAATATGTTTTCCGACAGCGCCAGAACCAGGAGGGAAGCATGAGCCGCATGCATAAGCGACCGCTGGCCTGTGTCATGGGCAGCATGGATCTGGTGCGGGCGATCGGTTTGGCCGGCGTGCGTTGCGCCGTGGTGGCGCGCCCCGGCAGCCCGACACTCTACTCCCGCTTTACCGAAACGGCGCTGCCCTGGGCGGATTTTTCAGCGTCCACGGACGATCTGGTCGACGCCTTGATGGGCTTTGGCGAGACGCAGGCCGAACCGCCGGTGCTCTACTTCGAGACCGACGCGCAGCTGCTGCTGGTGTCGCGCCATCGGCGCCGTCTGGCGCAGGCGTTCCGTTTCGCGCTCGCCGACGCGCAGCTGGTGGAGGATCTGGTCGATAAGTCCCGCTTTCTGGAACTGGCGGAGCGCCTCGACCTTCCGGTCCCGGCGACGCGGCGGCTTCGCCCGTCGGTGGAGGCCGCGGCTCCGGACCTCGATCTGCGCTTTCCGGTGATCGTCAAGCCGCATCGGCGCGACAAGGCGTGGCAGGAGGCCGGCAAGGCCTTGCGGGTGGACAGCCAGGCGGAGCTTCGCGCCCTGTGGCCGCAGCTGGCGGCGGGGCGTCAGGATCTTTTGGTTCAGGAAATGATTCCCGGTCCGGAAACCGGAATCGAGAGCTACCACGTCTATGTGGACGAGCGCGGCTCCATTGCCGGGGAGTTCACCGGGCGCAAGATCCGCACCTATCCCACGGTGTATGGGCACACCACGTCCCTGGAGATCACCGACGAGGCCGACGTCGCGGCGCTGGGGCGTTCGCTGACGGACAGACTGGGCCTGCAAGGCGTCGCCAAGTTCGATTTCAAGCGGGCGCCGGACGGCCGGCTCCATCTTCTGGAGGTCAATCCGCGTTTCAACCTGTGGCACCATCCCGGTGCCGTGGCCGGCGTAAATCTGCCGGGGCTGATCTACGGCGATCTGGCCGGCCTGCCCCGTCCCGCGGCGATGCCCCGGGCAAAGGCTGGAATCCGCTGGGTCCATTTGCTGAACGACCGTTTGGCCGCTCGGGAATCGGGGATCCCCATGTCGGCCTGGCTGCCCTGGGCGCTCGGCTGCGAGGCGAAGGTGGCCGTCTCCTGGGACGATCCCATGCCGCTGCTGCTCGGGTTGTGGCACCGCCGCTTCTCCACCCCGAACGACTCCGGCCACGCTGTCCCCGGAAAGGCTTGAACGCTTAACTGAAAGGGCGGGGCGCTGTTGAGAGGGCATGGCTGCGCCTCTCCTTCCCGACCGCCGGTGGGCCATCAGGGCTTCTCGGCCTTGCCCTGCGCCATCATCGCCTTCCGGCGGCTCAGGTCGGCGGCGCGGCGGATGACGAGGACGGCCACTGCCGCCAGAGCTTGAGCGCGCAGACGCCCAGAGGGACGGACAGGGTGATCCAGCAGAGCCAATGCCAGAAACCGTCGCCGAGAATGGCCGCGGTCAGGCCGACGAGGGAGACCACGGCCAGAACCACCGGAATGCGCCAGACGCTGGTCATGCCTTGCCCTCCGACGCGCCATGCGGCGATCGGTCCGGCATCGCCGCTCGTGTTCGCGGACGTTTCAGCCAAACCACGAAGCCGGTGACGGTCACCGCCGTGGTGACGATGGTGAACAGCGCCCAGATGATCTGCAACGGCAGGCCGCCGTAATCGCCGAAATGGAAGGGGCCGGACAGCAGAAGCGCCGTGATGTACCAGGGCGTGTCCGCCGTCTCGGCCACCGCGCCGGTTTCGGCGTCCACCAGTGCGACGCTGAGGACCTTCTTGGTCAACTCGGTGTGGCCGCGCACCATCACGCTGAAATGGCGGTCGCTCGAATAGTTGTTGCCCGGATAGGCGATGAAGGCGAGGTCCTTGCCGGGAAAGGCCGCCATTCCCGCCTGCGCCGCCCGGTCGATGCCGATGGCCGTGCCGGTCATCGGCTCGGTGTGGCGGCCCGCCATGGCGACCAGTTCCGTCTGCTGCCAATAGCCGATGATCAGCGGCGAGAAAGACAGAATCGCACCCGTCAGCCCGACCACGAAGGCCCAGACCAGGGTCGCGACCCCGAACAGGTTGTGCAGGTCGATGTTGGCGATGCGCGGTCCACGGCCGAAGCGCAGCACGCCGAAGGCCAGCTTCTTCATGAACGGGCCGTAGACGACCAGCCCGCTGACCGTGCTGACCACGAACAGGATGCCCATGACGCCGACGAACATCTGGCCGGGAAAGCCGGTGAACAGATCGACGTGAAGTTTCAGGAGGAAGCCCGTCAAGGTCTCCGTCGGCTGTTTCAGCACCTGGTTGTCGCCGGTGAAGCTGTTCAGCACCACCCAGCGCCCGTCCTCGAAATCGCGGACGCCGGGGATGCCGATGTAGATGTAGCTGGCGCCCGTGTCCTCCGGGTCAAAGGAAACGAGCTTCGGGACCAGCGTCGGGTCGGTCTTCCGCGCGATGTCCACCAGCGTCTGGAGGGGCAGGCGAGCCTGCCCTTCCGTGTAGGAGGTGTCGAGCTCCTCGCCCATCAGGTGCTGGATCTCGTGGTGGAACACCAGGATCAGGCCCGTGACGCAGAGGATCAGAAGGTTGACCGAGCAGATCAGGCTGGTCCAGCGATGGACAAGGCGCCAGCCGCGCAAGCTTGCAGGCGTCATGACAGCGTCCTTTGCCAGGAGGGAAACGGGATTTACCAGCGGTAGCGCAGGCCGGCGGTCACCGTCCGTTCGTAACCGTAGGCGCACCAGTCGCCGTAGTAGCAGGAGGCGACATACTCCTTGTCGAACAGGTTCTTGGCGTTGACCGAGACCTCCGCCCCCTTCAGCTTGTCCGACAGCGCGCCGAGGTCGTAGGACACCGCGGCGTCGACCAGCGTGACGGACGGCACCTTGAAGGTGTTCGCCGTGTTCATGGTGCTGCCGGTGAAGCGCAGGCCGCCGCCGACGCTCAGGCCTTCCAGTGAGGTGCCTTCGGCCATGCGATACATGGCCCAGCCCGCCGCCTGATGGCGCGGCACCGCCGCCGGCTGCTTGCCCTGCAACCCGGTGTTGTCCTTGGTGTATTCAACGTCGAGATAGGTGTAGGCGCCAATCAGGTCGAGCTGCTTGGTCAGGCCGACGCGGGCTTCAAGCTCGACGCCGCGCGACCGCACCTCGCCGGTCTGGATGGAGAAGCCGGGATGGATCGGGTCGGCGGTCTTCAGGTTGCTGCGGGTCAGGTCGAACAGGGCCGCCGTGAACAGGCCGTTGATGCCCGCCGGCTGGTACTTCACGCCGACCTCGTACTGGGTTCCTTTCTCGGGATCGAACGGCTTGCCGGAGAAGTCGGTCCCGCTCTGCGGCACGAAGGACTCGGCGTAGCTGACGTAGGGCGCGATGCCGTTTTCGAAGACATAGGTCAGGCCGGCCCGGCCGGTGAAGGCCTGATCGTACTGGCGGGTGCTGCCGCGCGCCGTGGTCGAGGTGGTCTCCGCCCAGTCCCGGCGGCCGGCGAGCGTCAGGACGAACCCGCCCAGTTGGATCTGGTCCTGGAGGTAGACGCCGGTCTGGTTGCCGTCCACCTCGGTCCGGCTGGTCGCCGGGCGCGCGATGGCCAGGCCGTAGGTCGGCGCGAACACGTCCAACGACGGGGCCGCCCCGAAACCGGCCGAGTAATGACCGTCGAGCCGCTGGTAGTCGACGCCCGCCAGCAGCGTGTGCTGGACCGGGCCGGTGGAGAAGCGGCCTTCGAGCTGGTTGTCGAAGGTGTAGGAGTTCATCGCCTCGCGCGACGTGGCCACGCCGCGGAAGAGGGTCCGGTTGTCCGGCGCGAGGCCGTTGGCGTACACGCTGTCGTAGGCGACCTTGGCGTGCAGCCAGCGGCCGTTCAGGCGGACGCTCCAGACGTCGCTGAGCCGCTTGTCGAACGCGTAGCCGAGCGAGGTCTGGCGCCGGTCGAACGTCTCGAAATTCGGGTCGCCGTCGTAGAAATCGACCGGGATCTTGCCGAGCGGGTTGTACAGCACCGTTCCCTGCGGGGGAATGCCGCCGTAGGAGTTGCCCTTGGGGTCGTGCTGGTAGAAGCCGAGCAGGGTCAGGCTGGTGTCGGTGTCGGGGCGCCAGGTGAAGGACGGCGCGATGGCGATGCGCTCGTTCTCCGTCATCTTCATCTGGCCGTCCTCGCTCAGTCCGACGGCGCTGAAGCGGTAGAGGAACTTGCCTTCGGCGTCGATCGGGCCGGAGAAATCAGCGGTGCCGCGCCAGTGGTTGTTCGAACCGTACTCGATCCCGACCTCGTTCCGGGGCGTCGCCGTCGGCCGCTTGCTGACCTGATTGATCAGGCCGCCGGCCGGCGACTGTCCGTAGAGCACGGCCGGCCCCTTGAGGACCTCGACCCGCTCAAGCAGGAACGGATCGACCTGCGCGGCGGCGTAGTACAGGGACTGGAGCTTCAGTCCGTTCAAGTAAATGGCCGCGTCGAAACCGCGAATCTTCAACTGGTCGTAGCGGGTGGCCACCGCGCCGCGCGTTTCCGCCGTCACGCCGGCGGTGTAGCGCACCACCTGATTCAGCGTCTGCGCGTTCTGCTCCCTGATCTGGTCGCTGGGGATGACCGAGATGGACTGCGGCGCCTCGAGCAGGGGTGTGTCGGTCTTGGTGCCGGTCGCCTGCTGGTTGGCAACGTACCCCGTCACCGGCGTCAACGCGGTTTCCCCCTGTCCGCTGACCGTGACCGCCGGCATCTGGACCGGCGCGTTCGGCGAGCCGGAACTGGCGCTCTGCGCGTTCGCCATGGTCGGCATCATAAGGCCGGTCAGCACAACGGCGCCGAACGCCTTTCCCAGGGACAGCCTGTCGCTCTCTGCTCGTGTCTGCACTTGATCGCCCCGCCATGATAATGAGAATCATTCTTAAGATTTTTTCCTTTTAATGCGAACGAGTCTCATTTGCAACCTAATCATTGAGGGAGCCGAACCGTGCGCGCGCAACGCGGCCGCGAGGTTGCGGGGCCATCTCGCGAGGGGGGCGGCATGCACGCGCGGGCGATCGAACCGGCTCATACCGGCGGCACCTTCAGGCGCCGTCCGTATCAGGAGCCGGTTCGGCAGGTCACCCGCCCAGGGCTTGGGCCGCTGACGGAAGCATGATGTCAAAAGGAGAAGCCCGGCCTCGCCGGGCCGGGGGGATGAGCGCCGATCAGGCGTCGTTCATCAGCCGCTGGTTTGCGCGCCGGCGTTCTGATTCCGGAAAAAATCCACGCCCATCTGGATGCTGCGGCCGATGCTTTCGGCGCGGTCCTGGAAGAAAGCGGCGGCTTCCGGGGTGCAGACTTCGGCCGTGGTTTCACGGAACAGGGTCAGCCAGCGGGCGAAATGATCCGGCCCGATGTCGAACCGCACATGGGCGGGCAGCGGGCGTCCATCGTAGCGGTGGGTCAGCAGCGCGACCGAGGACCAGAAGTCCATCATCTTGCGAAGATGCGGCTCCCAGTCGGTGATGGCCGCGCCGAAGACCGGCCCCAGCACCGGGTCGCCCTGGATCTTGCCGTAGAAGTTGCGGACGAGGTTTTCGATCATCGCCTCGTCGATGCCGGTCTTCGCCACGCGTTCGGCGATGGTGGCGTCCTTGGGTGACGGCTGCTGGTCCACGCTCTTGTCGTCCCGGGTGAAAGAGGCTTGCTCGCACCGGACTATAACCGGCGCGAGCGTGCGTTTTCTACCCGAACAGCGCCAGACCGATGACGGTCGCCACCAAAGCGCCAATACCGGCTCCCAGCGCGGCGGCGATCATCGGGCCGTTGTTCGGCGCCATCTTGGCCTTCAGCGCCTCGTCAAGGCTGCGCATGCTGGTGTCCATGCGCACCAGGAAGACCTCTAGGCTGCCGACCCGCTCCTTCAACTCGTTGAAGGCGTCGAGAAGCTCCGCCTGCTGACCCTTCTCCTCTCCATTGGCGGCGACGCGGTCGTGCATGTCGCGCAGCAGGCGGGCGAGCCCCTGCTGGGACGAGGCGAGCCGCTGGTGGTCGCGGCGCGACGCCTCGACTCCGTCGGCGATGCGCAGCAGGTGCGGCGTCAGCGTCCGCTGGAGAAGCTGTTCCTCGGCGCTCGGCTGTACGAAGGTCTGGATCGTTCCGGTGCTCGGCGCGTGCACCACCGCGACGACCCGCGCGGGGTCGAAGCCGGGCGGCAGGTCGATGGTGGCCTCGAAGGCGTGCTGCCCGTCGCCGTACCCGCCGCCCACCAGATCCTCGCGCGCGCGGTCGGCGATGGCGCGGCCCAGAACCAGCGGGTTGCCGTCGGGGCCTTCGGCGCGAAACTCCACCTCCAGTCGGTCGTCCGGATGGGCGCGGTCCCAGGCCCAGCCGTAGACGCGGCCGCCCTGGATGGCGTCGATGCGGCCTTCGATGGCGGATTCGGTCGCGGCGGGTGCCGCCTCGTGAAGGGCATCGGGCATAATGAAATCTCCGGGTCGAAAATCCCCCTGTCCCGGCCGGACCGGGATAGGGGGAGGAAGAGTCACGCCGCCTTGCGCTGCGGGTTCTTGCGGACCGCCGGGCTCGGCATGCGGTGGGGGATGTAGTTCTCGTCCAGGAACTCCCGCATGTCGCGGTAGCGCTGGTAGAAGGTGCGGTTGAACTTCTCGAACAGGCTCTGGTCCCAGTATTCCTCAAGGACGAAGGGCTTGTTCGAATAGACGTCGTAGCAGGGGATCGCGAAGGTCTCCGCGAACTCCGCCGTGCGGCTGTCGTAGCTGAAATAGACCGACGGCGTGCCGTTCGACAGCGCCATCAAGTTGCCGTGCAGGCGGTAGCCGAGCACCAGATCCTTCGAGCGCACAATGCTTTCGTAGTCGGCGACGACGTCCGAGTACCACAGGCGGCTGCGGTACAGCTCGTCCATCTCCTCGTCGAAGTACCAGTTCTTCAGCCACCCGTTCTCGTGCAGCTGGGTCCAGGCCTCGGCCTTCTGCTCCTCGGTGCCCCACAGCAGCTTCTTCTCCTCGACCTCGCCCTGCATCATCAGGACGGTGTCGAAGCGGCGGGACATGTCCTTCACGAAGTCGCGGTGGCGCTCCAGATAGGTCTTCACGTCCGGCGAATAGTGGCTGGACACCTCGCGGCGCATGGTGATGCCGACGTTGCGCACGCTGTCCAGCGCGGGCAGGTCGATGCGCAGCTCCGGATCGCGGTTGCGGAAGGCGGTCGGGCAGCCGACGATGCGGACGTTCTTGATGCCCAGATCCCACAGCACCTCGGCCGTGTAGGTGCCGCGCACGCCCAGCGTCGTGGACTTGTCGGCGAACATCTGCCAGATGCGCTTGCTCTCGTCGGAGAGGGTCAGCTTGCCCGTGGCCGGGGCCTGCGCGCCGACGCCGAAGGCGATGACCGGGATGCGCAGCTTGGACAGAACCTGCTCGGTGGCCGCCGGCCAGGTCATGTGGTCGTGGATGTAGTTCGACCCGCGCAGGAACACGTAATCGTATTCGGCGTTGGCGAGGTCGACCAACTCCTGCTTGAATTCCCGGATCTCGACGACGTCCAGGCGGTCGTAGGTCAGCAGCTTCAGCGACGAATCGTAGACGAATGCATCACCGATGTTGTGGTAGTGGTTGATGCTCCGCTGAATGTCTTTGTAGCTGTACCACCGCACGCAGTCATGGTCATAGACTTCGCCGGAGGGAATCATGACAAGGATGTTGGCCACTGTGATTCTCCTGGGGTCGAGGTGGTTGGAAATTTAGCCGCCGTCGGCCGGACTGACGCGGATCATTATTCGGACCAGATCACGGTCACGGCTCGCCTTGCAGCGGGATTGCGTGATCCGGGTCAGGTACAGGAAGGCATCGCCGTCCGTGTCCTCGAAATTGCGCGACGTGGCGTCCGGATCGAGGATCGACGGGTAATAGAAGGTCTCCCGGTCGCCGCAGTCCTTGTGGGTCAGCAGCGGCGCCGCCCAGGCGAGCCGGGGCTTCGACCAGGTGACGAGGTCGGCGGAGGTCGAGGTCCACACGCCGGACACCGGCTCCGCTCCTGGCCGCTCGGCCCGCCGCCCGGCCATGACCGCGACGAACTGGCCGGTGGCCCGGTGGCGGACGAGGCCGGTGACGGTGAAAGGCAGGCGATCGGACGGCAGCGGCGCGCAGACGTGCGCGGCGGGGTCGGCCTTGCCCTCTGTGTAGGGATCGCGGAAGCGGACAGTGAAGTCCCGCCCGTTCCACCCGCGCCAGGAGGCCGGATCGGCGAGGTCGCGCGTGCGCATCAGGCAGACGCCGCGCTTCTGCGCGCCCAGCTTCTCGGCGAAGGACATGGCGTAGTACCAGCCCGCGTGCTCGACGATGTTGCTCGGCCCGAACAACCCGGCGCGGTGGCCGAGGTCGCCGCGGAACCGGTAGGGCACGCCGGCCACGTAGCGGGTTGGGCCGAAACTCTTCCCGCCGTCCGTGGAGACCGACAGGGTCAGCGCGTTCCACCAGCAGGCCATGTAGTCGCCGGCCGGGCAGCGGTCGCGGCGTTTGTGGCCGTGATATTCGTTGTGGACCAGCGCGTAGACGGTCGTCCCGTCCGGCGAGTAGGGCGAGGCCAGCCAGCCCATGTCGTCGTACCGCGCCGGATCGTCCTGTTTCCTGGGTTCGTAGACGACGCGGCAGTCGTGGCGGACCGCGTTCAGCGACGGCCCGCTCAGCAGGCGCGCGCGGTGATGCGCGGCCAGCAGATGGACCGTTCCGTCGGTGCCCTTCCAGGCGCGGGCCGGGGCGTCGGGCACGTCCCACGCCTCGCAGGCCTGCGTGCCGTGGTCGTAGACCGTTTCAAGCGGGGCGCCGGGGGGAACGGTGACGCGCAAATCGGCGGCATGCAGTTCGGCGGCGTGCAGGGGGGTGGTGAGGAGGAGGGCTGCGAGGGCGGCGCCGATCCCCCTCCCTCCCACGCTCGCGCGTGGGGCCCTCC
>JAEZID010000503.1 GCA_023416195.1 Pseudomonadota bacterium
ACGTTGCGCATCTCCGGCCTGTTCCGCGACGTGTTCCCGCAGCAGATCGCCCTGTTCGATCAGGCCGTCCGCGCCGTCATGGCCGAGGACGAGCCGGAGGACACCAACCCGCTCATCTCCACCGTCCGCGCCGACCGCGCCGCGCTGGCGGCCGGCGGCACCCCGGCCGACGACGCCGACCGCTGGGCCAGCGCCCGCGTCTTCGGCGCCGCGCCGGGCGTCTACGGCACGGCCATTGCCGGCATGGTGGCGCGCGGAGACTGGACGGCGCGCGCCGACTTCGGCGCCGCCTGGTTGGAGGGAAGCTGCCACGCCTACGGCAAGGATCTGGACGGCATCCCCCTGCCCGCCCTGTTCCGCCGCCGGGTGGGCGATGCCGACGCTCTCGTCCACCACCAGGACCAGCGGGAGCATGACGTGCTGTCCACCGACGGCTTCATGCAGTACGAGGGCGGCTTTTCCGCCGCCGCCGCGCTGGCCGACAACGACCCGGCGCTCTATCACCTTGACAGCTCCGAACCGGATCGGCTGGCCGTCCGCACCCTGTCGGAGGAAATCGCCCGCGTGCTGCGCGGCCGGGCCGCCAACCCGCGCTGGATCGCGGGCATGATGCGCCACGGCTATCGCGGGGCCGCCGAACTGGCGGCCAGCGTGGACACGCTGTTCGCCTTCGCCGCCACCACGGCGGCGGTGCGCCCCCACCATTTCGACCAGTTGTTCGACGCCTATGTCGAGGACGCGGCGGTGTGGGACTTCCTGGTGCAATCCAACCCGGCCGCCGCCCGGCACATCCTGAACCGCCTGTCCGAAGCCCAGGAACGCGGCCTCTGGCACCCCCGCCGCAACGCCACCGGCGACGAGATCCGCCGCCGCAAGGAGATGGTCGCATGACGACCCAAACCATCACCGCCGCCGTGACCAGGAACGCCCCGCGCCGTCGCGGCATGTGCCCCGGCGTGCTCGCCCCCATGGAGGTCGGCGACGGTCTGCTGGTGCGCGTGCGCGTTCCGGCCGGGGTGCTGCCGGCGGCTTCGGCCAAGCGCATCGCGGAGCTGGGGCGGCGCTATGGCAACGGCCTGATCGACCTCAGCCACCGGGGAAATTTGCAGCTGCGCGGCGTGCGGCCGGAGGACATGGCCGCCCTGATCGAGGAGCTGCGCCCGCTCGGCTATATTTCCGCCGACGCGGAAAGCGAGGCGGTGCGCAACGTGATGACCTCCCCCACGGCGGGGCTGGACGCGGAGGCCGTGCTGGACGTGCGGCCCTTTGCCCTGGCGCTGGACGCCCGCTTGGCGAGTGACAAGGCTCTGCACCGGCTGCCACCCAAGTTCGGCTGGCTGGTGGACGGCGGCGGGCGGGCGCCGCTGTTCGACAGCAGCACCGACGTGCGCTTTGACGCGGTGATGACGGAAGACGGCCCGCGCTTCCGCGTGGGGCTGGGCGGGACGCTGGAGGGTGCGGCGCTGCTGGGCCACTGCCGGCCGGAGGAGATGGTGGAGACGGCGGTGGCGGTCGCGCGGGCGTTTTTGTCGGTGCGCGAGACGCTGGCCGAACCGCCCCGGCGCATGGCGGGGTTGGTGAAGGCGGTGGGGGTGGAGGCGCTGAGCCCCCTCCCCCCCACGCTGGCGCGTGGGTCCCTCCCTCCCCCGCCTCCGGCGGGAGAGGGCCAGACTCCCTCTCCCGCGCAGCGGGGGAGGGTTGGGGAGGGGGCATGCAAACGGTCCCAATCCTTCCTCGGCCTTCACCCCTCCTGGCTTGGCGTCGCCTTCCCGTTCGGGCGGCTGGACTGCGACCGGCTGGAGGCGCTCGCCGACCTCACCCATGAGATCCGCATCACGCCCTGGCGCGCCCTGCTGCTGGCCGGCGCGGGGGAAGCCGAAGCCGTCACCGCCAAGTCGCTCGGCGGCATCCTCGACCACGGCGACGTGCGGCTGAAGGTCACGGCATGCAGCGGGATCACCGGCTGCGACGTCGGCACCACCGACACCCACGCGGACGGCCTCGCCATCGCGGAGCGCGCGCCGGGGTTGCTGGAGGGGGTGCGGATGGTGCATGTCTCCGGCTGCGCCAAGGGCTGCGCGCATCCCGGCGCGGCGAATGTCACGCTGACCGCGCGCGAGGGTGTCTACGATGTCGCGCTGAACGCCGTCCCCGGCGCCGCCCCATGGCGGTCCGGCCTGACGCCGGCCGAGGCGGTCGACGCCGTCACCGGTCTTTCTGTCGAGGAGTTGTCCCGTGTCTGAGCCGCTTTACGACTACATCCGCGATGGAGCGGCCATCTACCGGCAGTCCTTCGCCACCATCCGGGCGGAGGCCGATCTGTCGGCCCTGCCCGACGACCTGAAGCCGGTCGCGGTGCGCGTCATCCACGCCTGCGGCATGGTGGACGCGGCCAAGGACCTGATGTTTTCCCCGGATGTCGGTGACGCGGCCCGCAAGGCGCTGCGCGCGGGCGCCCCGATCCTCTGCGACAGCGAGATGGTCGCGCACGGCATCACGCGGGCGCGCCTGCCGGCCGACAACGCGGTGATCTGCACGCTGCGCGACCCGGCGGTGCCGGACCTTGCCAAGCAGGTGAACAACACCCGCTCCGCCGCCGCGCTGGAGCTGTGGCGCCCGAAGCTGGAGGGCTCCGTCGTCGCCGTGGGCAACGCGCCGACCGCGCTGTTCAAGCTGCTGGAGATGATCCGCGACGGCGCGCCGAAGCCGGCGGCGATCCTGGGCTTCCCCGTGGGCTTTGTCGGTGCCGCCGAGAGCAAGGACGCGCTGGCCGAACAGTCCTACGGCATTCCCTTCCTGGCCATCCGCGGCCGGCGTGGCGGCAGCGCCATGGCGGCCGCGGCGGTCAACGCCATGGCGAGCGACGTCGAATGAGCAGCGCTTCCGAAAACCCCGGCCGGCTCTACGGCGTCAGCGTCGGTCCCGGCGACCCGGACCTGATGACGGTGCGCGCCATCCGCACCATCCGCGCCTGCCCGGTGGTGGCGTACTTCTGCAAGCGCGGCACCTCCGGCCACGCCCGGCGCATCGCGTCCGACTGCATCACCGCCGAACACATCGAACTGCCGCTGGTCTATCCGGTGACGGTGGAATTGCCGCCCGACCATCCGGACTACGGCCGGCAGATCGAAGCCTTCTTCGACGAATCCGCCGAGCGGCTGGCCGAGCATCTGGCCGCCGGGCGCTCCGTCGCCGCGCTGAACGAGGGGGACGCCTTCTTCTACGGCTCCTTCATGCACCTGTTCCTGCGCCTGTCGCAGCGCTTCCCGACAGAGGTGGTGCCGGGCGTCACGTCGATGATGTGCAGCGCCTCGCTGCTGCCGCGACCGCTGATGCTGCGCGACGACCTGCTGACGGTCATTCCCGGCACGCTGGACGAAGACGCGCTGCTGCGCGCGCTGGGCAACACCGACGCCGCCGTCATCATGAAGCTGGGGCAAAACCTGCCGAAGGTGCGCCGCGCGGTCCTCAAAGCCGGCCTTGCCGACCGCGCCTGGTACATCGAGCGCGCGAGCATGGAGAACCAGCGCGTCCTGCCCTTCGCGCAAGCGCCGGACACCGCGCCCTATTTCTCGCAGATCGTCATTCCGGGCGAGGGGAAGCGGCGATGACGGGCGGCTGGCTGAAGGTCGTCGGCCTCGGGCCGGGCACCGAGGACTGGCTGACACCGGAGGCCCGGCGCGATCTGGCCGAGGCGACCGACCTCATCGGCTATCAGCCCTATGTGGACCGCGTGCCGCCGGGACCGCAGGTGCGCCACCCCTCCGACAACCGGGTGGAGCTGGACCGCGCCCGCCACGCCCTGCAACTGGCCGCCGAGGGGCGCAAGGTCGCGGTGGTGTCGGGCGGCGACCCCGGCGTCTTCGCCATGGCCGCCGCCGTGTTCGAGGCGCTGGACGACCCGAACGCGCCGGAGGCGTGGCACCGGGTTCCGCTTTGCGTCGATCCCGGCATTTCCGCCATGCAAGGTGCCGCCGCGCGTGCCGGGGCTCCGCTGGGGCATGATTTCTGCGCGATCTCCCTGTCCGACAACCTAAAGCCCTGGGACGTGGTGCTGAAGCGCCTGCGTCTGGCGGCGGAGGCGGATTTCGTCATCGCGCTCTACAACCCCATCTCCCGCGCCCGGCCATGGCAGTTGGGCGCCGCCTTCGACGCGCTGCGCGACATCCGCGCGCCCGAGACGCCGGTGATCCTGGCGCAGGCGGTCGGCCGCCCGGACGAAAAGCTGATCGTCACGAGCCTCGGCACCGTCGATGCCGCGCGGGCCGACATGCGGACCTGCGTCATCATCGGCGCCTCGCACACCCGGCTGGTCCCGCGCGACGGCGCCCAGCCCTGGGTCTACACCCCGCGCAGCTACGGAGTGCGGGCGTGATGGAAGCGTCTCGACGTTGGGTTTCGCTGACGCTCAACCCAACCTACGGGAACGTCGTAGGTTGGGTTGAGGCGAAGCCGAAACCCAACATTCTACGCCAGCCCTTCCAGCCAGCGCAGCGCCGAGCCCGCATCGTGCACCTCGGCCACGCCGTTGCCGGGGGGGCGTTCGACCATCACCACGGGAATGGCCCGGCGGCGGGCAGCTTCCAGCTTGGCTTCGGTGGCGGTGCCGCCGCTGTTCTTGCTGACGATCACGTCGATGCGATGTTCGTCCAGCAGGGCCAGTTCGCCGTCCAGCGTGAAGGGACCCCGGTCGAGGATCAGCGTGTGGCGCGGCAGGTTGGGCGTGGGCTCCGGCGGATCGACCGCGCGGATCAGGTAGGTCTTGTCAGGCACCGCCTCGAACGCCGCGACCTCCTGCCGGCCGATGGTCAGGAAAACGTTGTCGCCCAGCGGGCGCAGGGCCTCGGCGGCGGCGTCCATGGTCGGCACGCCGATCCAGCGGTCGCCCTTGCCCGGCGTCCAGGGCTTGCGGGTCAGCACCAGCAGCGGAACGCCCGTCTGTCGGCAGGCCGCCGCCGCGTTGGCAGAGATCTGGTCGGCGAAGGGGTGCGTCGCGTCCACCACCGCCCGGATGCCGTTCTCGGTGAGATGCGCGGCGAGGCCGTCCACGCCACCGAAACCGCCGATGCGCGTCGGCAGAGGCGGCAGCACCGGCTGCTTGGTGCGCCCGGCCAGCGAGACGGTGGCCTCGATCGCCGCATGGCCGACGAGCAGGCGGGCGAGCGCCGTCGCCTCCGTCGTGCCGCCGAGAATCAGCGCCTTCATCCTGGTCCCCTCCGCCTGTCGGTGTCGCAATGAATAGCACAGCGCACAGCCGTTGGCTCAGCATCGTCGGCCTTGGCGAGGACGGGTGGGACGGGCTGTCTCCGGCCGCCCGCGCGCTGGTCGAAAGCGCGGAACTGGTGGTCGGCGGCGCGCGGCACCTGTCGCTGGTGCCCGAGATGAGCGGGCAAGAGCGGATGGCGTGGCCGTCGCCGCTGTCCGACGCCTACCCCGCCCTGCTGGAGCGGCGCGGGCGGCGGGTCTGCGTTCTGGCGAGCGGCGATCCATCCTGGTACGGCATCGGCGCCACCCTGTCGCGCATCGTTCCGGCCGAAGAGACGCTGGCGGTCCCGGCCCCCTCCTCCTTCAGCCTCGCGGCGGCGCGGCTGGGCTGGCCGTTGCAGGAGGCGGTGTGCCTGACCGTGCATGGCCGTCCGCTGGAGCTGGTCATCCCGCATCTGCACCCCGGCGCCCGCCTGCTGATCCTCAGTTGGGACGGAACGACGCCCCCGAAGCTGGCGGCGCTGCTGACGGCGCGCGGCTTCGGCCCGTCGCGCATCGTCGCGCTGGAGGCCATGGGCGGCCCGCGCGAACGCCGGGTCGAGGCGACCGCCGATGCCTGGAACGCCGAGCGCGTCG
>JAEZID010000524.1 GCA_023416195.1 Pseudomonadota bacterium
GGCACAACGCCCGCGCCCTGCGCTTCTACGACCGCTTCGGCTTCCGGCGGGAGGCGGTCGCCCGCCGCCACACCCTGATCGACGGCCGCCTCGCCGACCACATCCTGATGGCGAAGCTGTACGATTAGGCCGTCGCGGCCGTCTTCGTCCGTCCCGCCACCAGATCCTCGTAAAGCGCCAGATAGCGCGCGGCCATGCCGTCGGACGAATGGCGGACGCGGGCGGCGGCGCGGCAGGCGTCGGGGTCCAGGGTCTCGGCGGCCTCGATGGCTTCGGCCATTTCGGCGGCGTCCTTAACCAGAAAGCCGGTGACGCCCGGTTCCACGATGTCGGCCAGAACGCCGTTCGGAAAGGCCACCACCGGAGTCCCGCAGGCCAGCGCCTCCAGGGCCGGCAGCGCGCTCGCCTCCGCCGTCAGGCTGGGCGCCAGCAGGCAGCGCGCCGCGCCCAGCATCCAGCGCTTGCGCCCAAACCCGATGGGGCCGAGGTAGCGGCGCTTGGGGTCGAGGCGCGGCCGGATCTCGTCCTGGAAATAGCGCTGGTGCTCCGGATGGCGGGGCACCTCGCCGCCCAGCAGGAGCTGTATGTCGATGTCCCGCGCCGCGTCCAGCGCGATGTGGAAGCCCTTTTCCGGCTCGATCCGCCCCAGCCCGACCACGAAGCGCCGCTTGGGCACCCGGATGTAGAGACGGTCCACCGCCACGCCGGTCTCGATGGGCGGCAGCAGCGCCAGTCCCGGTGGGGCGGAACGCGCCTGCGCCGCCGAGACGGTGTTCAGGTGCGTGCCCGGCCGGGCCGTGGCCAGCGCGTCGGCCGGATAGCGGTCGAGCGGCTGGTGCAGCGTCACCAGGACCGGCACGCCCGGCGGCGGCAGGCAGGCGGCGAAGTCGGGGCCGTGCAGATGGACGAGGTCCACCCCATGCTGGTCCACGGCCCGCGCCACCATGGCCGCGACCCGGCGCAGAACGACGGCCCGTCCGGCCTCGTCCGGAATGCGCTGGAGGCGGGGCATCGGCACCAGCGTCCCGGCGACGGTCGATCCCTCGGTCGCGACGACGATGGAGCGGTGCCCGGCGCGCAGCAAGGCGGCGTCGAGCGCGCTCAGAACCTGTTCGGCCGTGCCGTCCGCCTCGGTTCCGACCGTGGTGAAGGGGCACGCAACGCTAAGGACGGTCAGTTCCATCGTGCCTCACTCCAGGCCAAGGTCGGTCAGGGCGCGCCCGGCCAGGGCGCGCCAGCGGGCGCCGGTCAGGCCGGCCCCCCAGGTCTCGTACAGAAGCGGTCCCTCGTGCGGCGGCCGGGTGAAGTCCGGCGGCGTCGCGCGGCGGAAGCGCTCCACCTCGACGCGGAACGGGACGAGCCGCCGGGCCTGCGACCGGTGCACCGCCATCATCCGCGCCTTGACGCGGCGCTGGAGCGCGGTCAGCTCCACCGCGATCACCGGGCGCCCGCCGTCCGGCAGGAAGTCCTGCACGGTCCGCGTCCCCCCGCCGTTGTGGTACGAGGCCATCTCCACCACCGCCGGCACCGGCCGCCCGGCGCGGGCCAGCAGCGCGCAGGCGGCGTGCACGGCGAAGCTGGCCGCGTCGTGGTCCGGGTGGCCGCCTTCGTAGGGGTGGGTCAGCACCACCTCGGGCGCCAGCGTGGCCAACCGCTGCGCCATGCGCCGGGCCAGCGCCGCCATGTGCAGCATCGCCTGCTGGTCGGCGTAGCCGAACCCTTCCCACCGGCTCAGCGGCAGGCCGGCGGTGCATAAGGCGGCGGCGGCTTCGGCGCGGCGCCGGGCCGCGTAGCTCTGCCAGGACGGAAAGCTCCGGGCGACCGGGTCGTGCCCGTCGCGCGGCGCGCCGTCGGTCAGGTGGATGACGTGCAGGTCCAGGAACGGCGCGCCGGCCGCCAACAACCCGCCCGCCCCGATGGTCTCATCGTCCGGATGAGCCACCGCGACGACGATGCGGGACATGTCGGAAGGAAGGCCGAGCGCCGATAAGTGCGTGACGGGGCTGGCCATCGGCTTACCCCACCGCAGCGGGTTGGCTGACCGGGGCGGGCGCGTAGCGCCGCACCATGTCGGCGCAGAACCGGGCGAACTCCTCCGTCACCTGCGGCGGGCTGGTGTGGTGCGGCTCGATCCCGCGATGCTCCGGCGTGAAGCAGAAGGTGACCGTGACGTTGAAGTCGGCCAGCGCCTCCATCTGGCGGTCGAACCAGTCCAGCGCCCCGTCGCGGTAGCTGTCGGCCCAGCTCAGGCCCGTGCGCAGGTAGGTGACGCCCAGGTCCTTCATCCGCCGCACGCCCTCGTCCAGCCGGTGGTCCTGGAAGTGGAACCACTGGCACAGGCCGAAGTCGGGGGCGACCTTGCGGAACCGGTCGTAGGCCGGCTTCTCCGTGCCGTCCTCGCGCACCAGCCCCATGTAGAAATGCCGGTAGTAGGAGGAGCCCTCGGCCTCGCGGTGGCGCGTCGTGGCGGGCCAGGCGCGCGGCAGGTCGAACAGGCTGTACCAGTGGACGCGCGGCGCCCGCCCGCGCAGCAGCTCGGCCGTCCGCTCCAGCCCGAAGACCTGCACCTCCTCCGCCCCGAAGGTGGAGATGCCGACCTCCGACACCCAGACCGGCAGGTCGGTGACCGCCTGGATCTCCTTCAGCTTCTCCGGCCACTCGTTGATCTGCCAATGATTCCAGTCCAGCGGGAAGCCGTGCACGGCGACCGCGTCCAGATGGTCCAGAACGCCGCGGTCGTTCATGTTGGTGATGAAGGCCGGGTCGATGGGGGAGATGCCGCCCAGCACCTTCGGCAGAGCTGGGTTCACCTCGGCGATGGCGTCGGCGGCGCCGATCACCATGTCGGCGAAGCGGCTCCAATCCGGATCGATCTGAAAGTCCCAATGGGATTTGTTGTTCGGCTCGTTCCAGAGCATCACCGCTTCGATCATGCTTACCCCTTTATGTGTATTCGCTGAAAATTTTAACTTTCCGTCCCCTCTCGCCTCTGGGGAGAGGGGGATGGCGTCACCCCCGCGCCGCCCCTCCTGCCGGATGGACGGTCTCCACGAATTGCGACCGCTCGCCCCGGCGGCACACGAAGACTTCCTCCTCCGGGTGTTCCAGAATCGTGAAGCCGGCGGAGCGCAGCATCGCCTCGGCGCCGGCCCGGTTCGGGATCCACCAGTTGGTCTCGTCGTGGCTGTATTTGTTTTCTACGAAAACCATTCTCGGGTAACCGGGGCGTTCGAAGTGTTCGGTCTCACTGAAGGGATAGTCGTCCTGAACCGGATAGACATCATCCGGGCCGCGGAGCATGGATTGGAAGACCAACAGATCCTTCGCGGCATGCTCCCAAATAAGGTCTAGGGCCAAGAGGGGATGTCGCAGGTGGTAGAGCACCCCCATGAACAGCACGACGTCGAATTTCTCCCGCAGGAGGGCTATGTCGTAGACGGACAGCTTGCGGAACTCGATCTCGGCGCCCATCACCTCGGCGGCGAAGCGGGCCTGGTTCAGGTAGGTGTCGTCGAAATCGACGGCGACGACCCGGTCGGCCCCGCGCCGCTTCATCTCGATGGCGTAGAAGCCGCCGTTGCAGCCGATGTCCAGCACCGTCCGGCCCGACAGATCCTCCGGAATGGCGTGGGCGAAGCGCCGCCACTTGATCGCCGGATAGTCGCCCAGGAAATGGTCCGGCGCCGTGCGCACGCCCTTCAGGTCGATGTTGTGGAACCAGCGCCCCAGCTCGCGGACGCGGCGTTCGATCAAGTCAGGGGTCATGGTGCCTTTTCCATGCGTGTTCGCACCTCTGTCACTCCGCGGCCTCTTGAAAGGTGCCGCTGAGCAAGCCGATCGCGGCGCGGTAGCCGCGCACGGTGCCGACATCGACGTAGGAGGTCCCCGCGCGCACGCCGACCGCCTCGCCGCCCCGCGCGATCCAGGCGTTGACCAGCGTTCCCATGTATTCGTCCCGGCAGTCCCGCGCGCGCCACAGCGCGTGCAGTTCGTGCAGCACCGCGCCCGGCATCTTGAAGGCGCCCCAGATCCAGCGGGTGGAGGCGTCCGGGCTCTTCACCTGGATGTCCAGCACGCGCGACCGCTCGTCGGTCACCACGGCGTCGAACAGCTCCGGCTGCTCCACGGGGAACAGCAGGAAGGACAGCCGGTCGTCCGGCAGCGCCGCCAGCGCGTCGTCCGGAAACCACACCGTGTCCGGCAGGCCGACCATCACCGGCTCCGACGGGTGGATCAGCGGCAGGGCGCGGAAAACCGCGTCGCACAGGCCGCCGGGCCGGGGCTGCACCACATAGGCTACGGCCGCCCCCTCCACCTCCCCGCCGTAATATTGCAGGATGTCGAACTTGCCCGGCGAGATGACGAAGGCGATCTTGTCCGCCCCGCCCTTCACCAGCCGTTCGACCAGATATTCGCTGACCGCGCGGGGGCGCTCGGTCCCGCCGTCCAGGCGGCTGCCCACGGGGAGCAGTTCCTTGGAGAAGGCAAGCGGCTGGATGCGCGTGCCGCTGCCGGCGGCCGGGATGATGCCCCACATGGTCAGTCGTCCCCTCCGCCCTTGATGTCCAGGATGTTGCGCAGCTCCCGCACGCGGCGCTCGGCGGTGTGTTCCTCCAGCGTGCGTTCCCGCGCCCGCCGGGCCAGCGTGGCGAGGTGGTCGCGCGGCAGCATCATCGCCGTGGTCACGTCGTCGGTTTCCTTGGCGACCAGGATGTCCCGCCCCGGCTCGAAGAAGGCTTCCAGCCCTTCCCAGTGGTCGGAGATCAGCGGCACGCCGCAGGCCGCCGCCTCGAACAGCCGGCCGGACGGGCACCAGCCCATGCGCTTCATGGCGTCGCGCGTGACGTTGAGCGTCAGGGTGGAGGAGCAGAAGAAGGCCGGATGTTCGGCCGGCGGCAGGTGCCGCACGAAAAAGATGTTGTTCGTCCAGGGGAAGCTGTCCGGATACTGCGCCCCGCCGATGACGAAGCGCCGCCGCGTCAGGCGCCGCGCCGGTTCGATGAACAGCTTTTCCAGCGCGGCCTGCCGGTCCTCGGCGTAGGTGCCGAGATAGGACAGGTCGCCCAGATAGGTCCGCACCGGATCGACCGGCCGGTGCACCTCCGGGTCCACCCAGCCGTAGAGCGGCGCCACGGCCCTGGCCCCCAGCCGGGTCTTCAGCTCCTCCAGCGCCCGCCCGCCGGTGTAGCTGAGCACCACGTCGAAGCCGCCCAGCCCCTCCGCCGGCAGGTAGGCGGGCCGCTCGCCCGCGTTTAGCCGCGACAGGGTGACCGGGGTGTCGAGGTCGTAGAAGACCGTGCGCTGCGCCTTCGACCCCAGCACCAGATGCGAGGCCTCCGCCCCGTCCGGGCAGTAGGAGGTGACGAGCGCGACGTCCGCCTCGTCGGCGTGGCGTTGGGCATCGTCCCGGATGCCGTCCCAGTCGGAATAGAGCACCAGCTCCCCGCCGGGAATCTCCCACAGGTCGCGGTGCTCCGCGTAGTAGGGCACGTCCCGCTCATAGAAGACGACGCGGTTGCCCCGGCGCACCAGCGCCTTGACC
>JAEZID010000537.1 GCA_023416195.1 Pseudomonadota bacterium
GTCTTCGTCCTGTCCTGGGTGAACCCGGACGAGCAGCTGGCCGCCAAGTCCTTCGAGGACTACATGTTCGAAGGCCCGCTGGCCGCGCTGGACGCCATCGAGAAGATCACCGGCGAGAAGGACGTGAACGCCATCGGCTATTGCCTGGGCGGCACGCTGCTGGCCTCCACGCTGGCCTACATGGCGGCCAAGAAGGACGACCGCATCAAGTCGGCGACCTTCTTCACCACCATGCTGGACTTCACCGAGGCCGGCGAGCTGTCGGTCTTCATCGATGAAGAGCAGCTGACCATGATCGAGAACCAGATGGCCCAGCAGGGCTACCTGGACGGCTCGAAGATGGCGACGACCTTCAACATGCTGCGCGCCAACGACCTGATCTGGTCGTTCGTGGTGAACAACTACCTGCTGGGCAAGGATCCGTTCCCGTTCGACCTGCTGTACTGGAACAGCGATTCCACCCGCATGCCGGCGGCGATGCACAGCTTCTACCTGCGCAACATGTACCAGAAGAACCTGCTGGCGCAGCCGGGCGGCGTGACGCTGGGCGGCGTTCCGATCGACCTGCGCGCGGTGAAGACCCCGTCCTTCTTCCTGTCGGCCCGCGAGGACCACATCGCCCCGTGGAAGTCCACCTACATGGGCGCCCACCTGTTCACCGGCCCGGTCAAGTTCGTGCTGGCGGCCTCCGGTCACATCGCCGGCGTCGTCAACCCGCCGGCCGCCGAGAAGTACTGCTACTGGACCAACGCCAAGCTGCCGAAGGCTTCGGACGACTGGCTGAAGACCGCCGACCAGACCCCCGGCTCCTGGTGGCCGGAGTGGAACAGGTGGGTCGGCAAGTTCTCCGAGGGCAAGGTCCCGGCCCGCGACCCCAGCAAGGGCGGCCTGCCCGTGCTGGACGACGCGCCCGGCTCCTACGCCAAGGTCCGCATCGTCTGATACCGAAGGCGTTTGATGCCTTCCATCGAACGCCTTCGGTTCAAACCCGGCAGCACATGGCGCAGCCATGTGCGAGAGGGTCATACGGCCGGCCGAAACATGAAGCATTCATGCGCCGGCCGTATGATAAGGACCGCGCTCAAAGAGAAAGGCCCCGGAAATTTCCGGGGCCTTTTCCTTTCGCCAGAAGCGAAACCCGACCGTTACGACGACGGGGCGTTCGCACCGCGCGGCAGGATCTGCGCACGACGGTTCGACGGCTCGCGGACGTTCGGGCCGGTCTGGACCAGCAGCTGGCTTTCGCCACGGCCTTCGGTGGTGATGTTGGCCGCCGGGATGCCCTTGGCGACCATCGAGTTCTTCACCGCATCGGCGCGACGGACCGAGAGACGCTGGTTGTAGGCCGGCGAGCCCGAGGTGTCCGTGTGGCCGATGACATGGACGCGGGCGTCGGCGCCGCGACCGATGGCGGCAACGGCGTCGCTGATGACGCGGTCGGCGGCCGGGGTGATGTTCGACTTATCCCAGTCGAAGAAGACCAGATATTCGGTCTGGGCGCGCACGGCCGGAGCCGGAGCGACGGCCGGAGCCGCAGCCGGCGGGCACGGATAGCTGCCCTGGTGGATGGCGTAGCCGCCGCTGGCGGTACGGACCGGGGTGTTGCCCCAGCCGATAACGGGGTTGCACCAGACTTCGGTGGTGCCGATGCCTTCCTGGGCCTGCGCGCCGGCCGCGAGGCCGAAGGCGATGATGGCGGCCGGAACAGTGGCCATGGTTGCGCGAATGATCTTGTTCATCTTCTCCACTCCCTTCAAGATCCCTTCCCAGCCGCTGTAGCGCGCGGGGGACGAATCGCACGAACGATAGGTCAGGCCGCGTGCATGCGTCGTGACAAATCGCGAAACATGTGGTGTGGATTGATGTTCCGGCATCCCCTCCGTAAGTCCTAGGCGTTCTGGCTCGGCACCACTGTTGCGCCAATGCACCACAATTCCTGAGGGGTCAAACGTCCCGATAGGATTGCGCCAATTTTACGTAATTGCGAGCGGACACCGGGAAAAAGGCCAGATCCGCTTCGGTCAGTGCCCGGATCGGCCGTGCCGGGCTGCCGGCCCAAAGCTGCCCGGCCTTCACCCGCTTGCCCGGCGTGACCAGCGCGCCCGCCGCCACCATGGCGCCCGATTCGACATGGGCTCCGTCCATCAGGCAGGCCTTCATGCCGATGAAGCAGCCGCTCTCCAGCGTGCAGGCGTGCAGCAGGGCCATGTGCCCCACCGTGATGTCGTCGCCGATGTAGGTGCCCTGCCCTTCGCTGGCGACGTGGATGATGGTGCCGTCCTGGATGTTGGTCCGCGCACCGATGCGGATCTCGTTGACGTCGCCGCGCACCACGCAGCCGAACCAGATGCCCGTGTCCGGCCCGATCTCCACGTCGCCGATGACGGTGGCGGTCGGCGCGATGAAGGCGCTCGCGTCGATCTTCGGCGACGTGCCCTTGAAGGGCAGGATCAGGCCGGACATGGGGATTCCTCGTCTGACGGTTAAAGCGGATTTCGATCCGCTTTGGCCCGCGACGGCGGGCCCGGACGCCGGCCTTCCATTCAGGCATTGGCGTCCGAAGCCCGGCCTCTCGCGGGAACTTCGTTTCCGCTGGCGGCAGGCGGATGCCAGAGTCATCCGCTGAGAGCCGGGGAATGAGGCCATATGACCCTAAAGCGAATGCAAATTCGCTTTAGGGGAAGAGCGGCGCCTGTTCCAGGCCGGCGGTCTCGCTCAGGCCGAACATGACGTTCATGTTCTGGATGGCCTGACCGGAGGCGCCCTTCACCAGATTGTCGATCACCGACACGATGATGGCGCCGCGCGGGGTGCGGTCCGGGAAGACGCCCATCAGCGCGTGGTTGGAGGCGCGGACGTGGCGGGTCGCCGGGGCGATGCCGGCCGGGGTCACGCCGACGAACGGCTCGTCCGCGTAGCGCTTGGCCAGCGCCTCGCGCAGGTCGTCGGCGTTGGCGCCGTCGGCCATGCGGACGTAGATCGTCGCCATCATACCCCGGTTCATCGGGATGAGGTGCGGCGTGAAGCTGACCGTCACCGGCCGGCCGGCGGCGAGGCGCAGTTCCTGCTCGATCTCCGGCATGTGGCGGTGGTAGCCGACGCCGTAGGCGTTCAGCCCCTCCGACACCTCGGTGAAGAGGTTCTGCTGCTTGGCGTCGCGGCCGGCGCCGGACACGCCCGACTTGGCGTCGATGACGATCCCGCCCGGCTCGATCAGGTCGTCCATCAGCAGCGGCAGCAGGGCCAGCAGCGAGCAGGTCGGGTAGCAGCCGGGGTTGGCGACCACGCGGGCCTTGCGCACGCCCTGCCGGTTGAATTCGGTCAGGCCGTAGGCGACCTCCTTCTGGAGGTCCACGGCGCGGTGCTCATGCCCGTACCACGTCGCGTATTCGGCCGGGTCGGACAGTCGGAAGTCGGCCGACAGGTCCACGACCTTCAGGGCGCGCGGCAGGCCGGCGATGACCTCCTGCGTGGTGCCGTGCGGCAGCGCGCAGAAGATGGCGTCCAGCTTGTCCCAGTTCACCTGCTCGATCTTCACCAGATCCGGCAGGCTGTAGCCGCCGAGATGCGGGAACACCTCCGCCATGGGCTTGCCCGCCTGTCGCTCGGCGGTCAGGGCGCAGATCTCGACGCCGGGATGGCGGAGAAGCATGCGCACCAGCTCGGCGCCCGTGTAGCCGGACGCGCCGAGGATGCCGACGCGGATGGGGGTGTTGTTGTAGGCCATGGACAGTGTTCCTCTCGACGCACAGGACAATGGGGGGAGGAAAAAAGAAAGGGGCGCCCCTTTCGGGACGCCCCTCGCTTGTACAGTACCGACGCGAGTCCGCGAAAGGGCCTTAGCGCTTCGAGAACTGGAAGCTGCGGCGGGCCTTGGCGCGGCCGTACTTCTTGCGCTCGACGACGCGGGCGTCGCGGGTCAGGAAGCCGGCGGCCTTCAGCGGCGGACGCAGGGTCGGCTCGAAGTAGGTCAGCGCCTTGGAGATGCCGTGACGGACGGCACCGGCCTGGCCCGACAGACCGCCACCGGCGACGGTGACGACGACGTCGTACTGGCCGACGCGGTCGGCGATGCCGAACGGCTGGGCGATCATCATGCGCAGCACGGGACGGGCGAAGTAGACTTCCTGGTCGCGGCCGTTGATGGTGATCTTGCCGGAGCCCGGCTTGATCCACACGCGGGCGACGGCGTCCTTGCGCTTGCCGGTGGCGTAGGCGCGGCCCTGCGCGTCCAGCTTCGGCTCCGCAACCTCGGCGGAGGCGCCGGCCGGAGCGGTGGTGCCGGCGAGACCCTTCAGATCGGCGAGGGTGGTGGTGACCTGAGCCATTGGATTACGCGCTCCGCTTGTTCTTCGGGTTCATCGCGCCGACGTCCAGCGCGACGGGCTGCTGCGCGTCGTGCGGGTGCGCGGCGCCCTTGTAGACCTTGAGGTGGGTCATCTGCTTGCGGCCGAGCGGACCGCGCGGAACCATGCGCTCCACGGCCTTCTCGATGACGCGCTCCGGATACTTGCCGTCGAGGATCTGGCCCTTCGAACGGCCCTTGATGCCGCCCGGATAACCGGTGTGCCAGTAGAAGATGTCATCCTGGCGCTTGTTGCCGGTCAGCTTCACCTTCTCCGCGTTGATCACGACGACATGGTCGCCGCAATCCATGTGCGGGGTGTAGGTCGGCTTGTTCTTGCCGCGCAGGATGTTCGCCAGGATGCTGGCAAGCC
>JAEZID010000011.1 GCA_023416195.1 Pseudomonadota bacterium
GGTCAGGGTCGCCGTCCCGGCGGCGGCCTCGACCGTCACCGGGCGCAGCGTCAGGCCGCCGTCCGGCGCCACCAGCACCGTGCCCTTCAGCACCGGCTGCGGCCCGACCAGCGGCGCCACCGGATCGCCAAGCAGCGCCGCGACGTCGCCTCCGGCGGTCAGCGTCACCGCGTGCCCTTCCGGCACCGCCCGCACGGCGGCTTCCGCGTCGAGGCGCGCGGCGTTCTCCGCGCGTGCCGTCAGCGTGCCGCGCCAATCGTCCAGAGACCCCTTGCCGTCCAGGGTCGCGGTGACCGGCGGCAGGCCGGGGATCGCCAGCGCGCGGGCGATCACGCCGCCCGCCGGCTCCGACGCCTTCAGGTCGAGGTCCAGCCGCTTGCCGTCGGGGTTGAACGTCACGTCGAGGGCCACCTGCCCCGGCTGCTCGTCGATGCGGTTCACGGTCAGGTGCGCGTCCAGCGACGACCCGCCGGACGCGAGGTCCAACGACCCTTCGACCTTCATCACCGCCGCCTGCCCCAGCAGAGGTTCCGCCAGCCGCAGCTCGTCCACCACCAACCGCCCCACCCCGATGCCCACGGGCAGGTCCGGCAGGAGGGAGGTCGGCCCCGGCTGCGGTTCCTGCGGGGTTTCGGACGGCGCGGGAGCCCGCTCCACCACCACGCGCGCCGCCTCCAGCAGGTCGGCCTTGGCCTGCCCGCGCAGCAGCGCGGTCGGCGCCAGATTCATGTGCACCCGCTCCAGGCGCAGCCAGACGCCCTCGCGGTCGGCGACGGTGATGTCGGCCACGGTGAAGTCGAACGGCACCGCCCCGCTCAGCGTGCCGATCTTCACCTGAAGGTCGGGGCCGGAGACGGCCTTCTCGATGGTGTCGGCGATCCAGCGGCGTACCGCGTTCGCCGGCCCCCAACCGCCGCCCTCGGTGTCGGCGGCCAACGCCACGCCCGTCAGGACGATCAGGCCGAACAACACCAGGACCAGACGACGAAAAACCTTCACCACTCACCCCGTTGCGGTACTCCACCCCTGCGATAACGGAAAATAGAAAGAGGGGTCCCGCGCCAAGTGCCAAATAAGAGTCTCAAAACGCCTGCCCCAAACTCAGATACAGCTGCCAGCGCGCATCCCCGCTCTCGGGGTTGAGCGGGAAGCCCACATCCACCCGCAACGGGCCGAAGTCGGTGTAGTAGCGCGCCCCGATGCCGGCGCCCACCCGCAAGGGCTGTTTGAAATCGGGAAAAGCACTGTCGTACACCGTGCCCGCATCCACGAACGGCACCACACCGATGGTTTCCGTCACCTTGATGCGCAACTCCAGCCCGGCTTCGAACAGCGACCGCCCGCCGGTCGGATCGCCGTACACGTCGCGCGGCCCCGCCTTCTGGAAGCCGAAGCCCCGCACCGACCCGCCGCCGCCCGCATAGAAGCGGCGATCCGGCGGGATCTGGTCCAGCGTGCCGCCCAGCGTGCTGCCCACCCCGATCCGCCCCGCCGCCACATACCACCCGTCGCCCGACAGGTCGTGATAGGCCGAGCCGTTGACCTGCACGGACGTGAACTGCGTGTCCGTGTCTCCCCCGATCGGGAACCACGGCGTCACCTGGAGCGAGGCGCGGTAGCCCTTGGTCGGGTTCAGCAGGTTGTTCGACCCGTCCCACGCGGCGCCCAGCGGCACGCCGATCAGCGTGGTCTGGTAGTCGCGCAGGTTGGTGCGCACCCGTCCGCGCTGGCCGGTGACGCCGTAGGAGATCTTCAGCTGGTCGGTCACCTGCCGCTCCAGCGACGCGTTCAGCTCCGTCGCGACGCGGTCGTAGGCCGGCGGCTGGTCGGACACCACCTCGAAATTCAGCAGCAGCGACTGCCGCACCGCCAGGAAGTCCGGCTTGCGGAAGCTGGCCGAGAAGCGCAGGTCCGGCAGCTCCAGACTGTCGCGGTTGGAGGGCCCCCCGGTGTCGCCGCCGATGCGCCCGACCTCCACCCCCAGCCGCAGCCGCTCCGCCCCGCCGAACAGGTTGCGGTGGCCCCAATAGGCCGACCCGCCCAGCCCGTCCGTCGAGGAATAGAAAGTGCTCGCCCCGATGAAGCGCGGCAGCCGCTCGGTCAGGGTGATGTTCACCGGCGTGACGCCGCCCGGTCCGGGCTGGTCGGCCAGCCGGACGCGCACCATGTCGAACACGTCCAGCTGGGCGATCTGCACGCGCGCCCGCTCCAGCAGCGCCGGGTCGTAGACCTGCCCTTCCTTCCAGGGCAGGCGGCCCCGGATCAGTGCCTCGTCCACGTCCTTCAGCCCCTCGATCCGGGTTTCCCCGAACTCCACCAGCGGCCCCGGATCGACCGTGAAGGTCACGTCCATGCCATGGTCGGCGTGGTCCACCACGACGCGCCGCTCCGCCACCTTGGCGAAGGGGTACCCGCGCTCCCCCAGCCGCCGCAGCAGGCCGCTTTGCGCATCGACCACCAGCGGCGCCCGCGCGCGCTCCCCGGCCTTCAGCCCCAGCTCGTCGGCGGTGATCGGCGGGCCGGGCAGCGGCACGCCGTTCTCCGTGCGGATGGTCACCGTGCGGAATCGGTATTCCGGCCCCGGCCGCACCGCCACCGTCACCTGGGCCGGCTGCCGCTCCGCGTCGATCCGGATGTCGAGCGTGGCGTCGTAGTAGCCCGCCGACCGCAGCGCTATCTGCAACCGCTCCCGGTCGCCGTCGGCCCGCCGCTCCAGCCCCAGCAGCGAGGGCGGCGGGTCGTCCTTCAGGCTCACCAGCGTCGAGCTGTCCCGCAGCAGGTCGCGCAGCGTCGAATCCTCCACCCCGGTGATCTCCACCTCATAGGGAAGCCGGCTCTCGGCCGGAGCAATGTCGGGGGGCGCGATCTCCGGTGGCTCCTGCGCGCGGACGGCGCCCAGGGGCACCGGGGCAAGCGTGGCGGCCAGCAGAACGGCGACGATGCGGGAAGCGGAAGCGTAACGGTTCATCGTCCGTCCATGTGGGGTGTGCGCAGAAAGAAAACACTGGCGCGGCTGTCGCACCCCCACGGAATCCGCCCCTGAAACTCGTCATAGGCCGAATGTCGTCTCGCCACTTGCGTTTGCCCGCTGAATCACTATATTGCGCTGCACCAGTTTCCCCGGCAGAGCCCTCCGAAGTCACTCTCGGCGGGCGTTTTTTGTTGCGCGCGGCATAAGCGCCGCGGTGTCGGGGCGGCACAGCGAGACGAAAGCCCCGAGCGCCACACATGAATCTTCGTAACGTCGCCATCATCGCGCACGTTGACCACGGGAAGACCACCCTGGTCGATCAGCTCCTGAAGCAGGCTGGTTCCTTCCGCGAGAACCAGCAGGTCGCCGAACGCGCCATGGACTCCAACGATCTGGAGCGCGAGCGCGGCATCACCATCCTGGCCAAGTGCACCTCGGTCCTGTGGAACGACCTGCGCATCAACATCGTGGACACGCCGGGCCACGCCGACTTCGGCGGCGAGGTCGAGCGCATCCTGACCATGGTGGACGGCGTCGTCCTGCTCTGCGACGCGGCCGAAGGCCCGCTGCCGCAGACCAAGTTCGTGCTCGGCAAGGCGCTGAAGCTCGGCCTGCGCCCCATCGTCGTCATCAACAAGGTGGACCGCCCCGACGGCCGTCCGCACGAGGTGCATGACGAGGTGTTCGACCTGTTCGCCTCGCTGGACGCCAGCAACGAGCAGCTCGACTTCCCGACCCTGTTCGCCTCGGGCCGCAACGGCTGGGCGACCACGGACCTGGACAACGGCCCCCGCGAGTCGCTGACCCCGCTGTTCGAACTGATCCGCGACCATGTCCCGGCGCCGAAGGTGGAGGAGGACCAGCCCTTCGCCATGCTGGCGACGACGCTGGAAGCCAACCCCTATCTGGGCCGCATCCTGACCGGCCGCATCCAGACCGGCAGCGTCAAGGTCAACATGGCCGTCAAGTCGCTGAGCCGCGACGGCAAGCTGATCGAGAACGCCCGCATCAGCAAGGTGCTGGCCTTCCGCGGCCTGGAGCGCGTTCCGGTGGACGAGGCGCACGCCGGCGACATCGTCGCGCTGGCCGGCCTGACCACCACCACCGTCGCCGACACCATCTGCGCGCCGGACGTCGCCGAGCCGCTGGCCGCCCAGCCGATCGACCCGCCGACCCTGGCGATGACCTTCTCGGTCAACGACAGCCCGCTGGCCGGCCGCGAGGGCGACAAGGTCACCAGCCGCATGATCCGCGACCGCCTGATGCGCGAGGCCGAGGGCAACGTCGCCCTGCGCGTCA
>JAEZID010000124.1 GCA_023416195.1 Pseudomonadota bacterium
CCACCGCGGCGCTGCGGCCGGCGGCGGCGGACGCGACGCTCGCCGCCGCCGGCCGGCCGGTCCGGGCGGCGTGGTCGGCGATGGCAAGATGCGCCTGGCCGGCAAGGCTGTGGGCCGTGGGGGATCCGCTCATCCTCGCGGCGCCGTCGAGCAGGGCGGCGACATCCTGCAACCTGTCCGGCTTCGCCCCGTCCGGCCCCAGCCTGTTCACGTCGGCGATGGCGGCCTGCCCGACCAGCGTCGCCGTTTCGGCGTACAGGCGCGGCACGGCGAGGCCGATGGCCAGCAGGCCGAGCGTGACGCTGACGAGGGCCGAAACGAATCCGGGGCCGCGGCGGGAAGGGCGGGACGTGCTGGAAGGCATGGCCCTGTATACCGCTTTGCGCGGGCTGGCGCGCCTTCAATCTGCGCGACGATGTATACAGAGGCGGGGGTGGGGCGCCCTACAGCGCGAAAGACTTTCGATCCAATATCCCCTCATGATAGGGTGCGCCCGCCCTTCCGCAGTCTTCGGTCGTGCCGTGCAGCAATCCTCGACAATTCATATGGGCGCAACGTCCGGGCGCGGCCTCTCCCCCGACATCGCCTCCCCCGATATCGCTTGGTCCGATCACCGCATCCGCTTCTTCACAAAGCTGGTGACCGGCAAGCGCGTGCTGGACATCGGCTGCGTGGAGCATGACCGGGAAAAGTTCGAAAGCCCGTACTGGGTGCACCGGGCGCTGACCCGCGTCGCCAAAAGCATCGTCGGGCTGGACTATGACGAGGCCGGCGTCGCCTTCCTGCGCGAGAACGGCTTCAACATCCTCATCGGCGATGCCTGCGACTTCGACCTGGGGGAGACCTTCGACGTCATCGTCGCGGGCGACGTCATCGAGCATCTGGACAACACCGGGGGCTTCCTCAAGTCGTGCCGCCGCCATCTGAACCCCGGCGGGATGCTGCTCGTGACCACGCCCAACCCCTGGTACTGGCGGCACATCGCCAAGGCCGTGGTGCGCGGGCGGGTGCAGAGCAACGTCGAACACGTCTGCTGGATCGACCCCGTTCTGCTGGGCCAGCTGGCCGCGCGCCACGGGTTCGCCCTGCGTGAGGACGAGGTGGAATACGGCACGCGCGAGTGGTTCAACCGCATCCTGCCGCTGCCCACGATGGTCAAGCACTCGACCTACCACGCCATCCTGCGGCCGGTGTAAGGGGGCTCGCGCCTACAGCACGACGGTGCGCCGGTTGGTCGCGCTTTCCACGGCGGCCAGCGTCAGGCGGGTGGTTTCCAGAAGGCTGGCGACCGGGATCGGCATGGGCGCGCCATCGCGGCAGGCGGCGATGAAGCCGGCCATCTGCGCGGCCTGCCCTTTGCCGCCGCCGATCCGCCGGGTCTTCGGCTTCGCGTTGCCCTCGTGCACGGTGACCGTCTCGAAATTGTCCATGGTCACGGTGCGTCCCTGGCCGAAGACCTCCAGCCGCTCCTTCGGCGTGGTGCTGCCGCCCTGGGTCAGGTAGAGCAGCGTCCCCGTCGAGCCGTCCGCGTAATCGACCAGCACCGACAGGTTGTCGGTCTCGTCGCCCATGGCCGCGCCGCTGCCCGCCGGGCGAAGGCGCGACGCCGTGACCGCCACCGGAGACGAGCCGGTCAGGAAGGCGAAGACGTCCAGGAAATGCCCGGCCTCGCCCACGAACCGCCCGCCCTCCTCGGCGGAGCGCTGCCACGCCGTGGGGTCGAGCGCGCCGGCATGGACCCGGAAGACCATCGCCAGCGGGCCGGCCCCGGCGGTGAAGCGTTCCCTGACCGCCGCGACGCAGGGGGAGAAGCGGCGGTTGAAGCCGACCAGCAGCCGCGCGCCGCCCGGCGCGGTCCGCACCGCCCCCTCGACCAGCGCCGCGCCGGCCGCGTCGATGGCCAGCGGCTTTTCCACGAAGACCGCCTTGCCCGCCGCCAGCCCGGCGGCGACCAGCCGGGGGTGGGCGGCATGGCGGGTGGCGATCATCACGGCGTCGATGGCCGGGTCGTCCAGGATCGCCGCGCTGTCGGCGCCATGGCGGGCGAAGCCGAACTTGCGGGCGGCGTCGGCGGCGGTCAAGCCGCTCGCCGTGGCGACGGCGGCCAGCCGGACGCCGGCCATGCCCCGCAACGCCGGGAACAGCATGCTGCTGGCGTAGTTGCCGGCCCCGATGGCCCCGACCGCGACCTCCCCCGGCCGCTTTGGCACGGGCGCGGCGGGAGCAGGGGCGGCGGGCGCTTCGGCGGTCGCCTTGTCCGCGTGCCGGAACAGCGCGCCGAGGCCGGGCAGCCGCCCTTCGCGCAGCGCCTCGTAGGCGGCGACCGCTTCAGTGAAGGGGAACTCCGCGCCGACCAGCGGCAGCGGATCGACCGCCCCCGACGCCGCCAGATCGAGGAAGGCCGACAGGTTGCGCCGCTCGGTCCAGCGGACATAGTCGATGGGGTAGTCGATGCCCCGCGTCTCGTAGGTCGGGTCGTAGCGCCCCGGCCCGTAGGAGCGGGAGAAGCGCACCTCCACCTCCTTGCGGAAGCAATCGACGTAGGGCAGGTCCAGCTTGGTCTTGCCGACCACCACCACCCGGCCGCGCTCGCGCGCCAGCTCGACGGCCAGCTCCAGCGGGCCGTTGCCGTCGCTGGCGGCGGTCAGGAACACGCAATCGGCGCCGACCCCGCCGGTCATCGCCCGCAGCGCCGCCCGGATCGAGGCGTCGTCCGGGGACACCGCCAGGCGCACGCCGTGCCGCTCGGCCAGCCGGCAGCGCTCCTCCGACGGATCGACGCCCAGGACGGCCACGCCCGACGCGCGCAGAAGCTGCGCCAGAAGCTGCCCGACCAGCCCCAGCCCGACCACGCAGGCCGTCTCGCCCAGTTGCAGGCCGCCCTGCCGCAGACCGTGCAGCGCGATGGCCCCCAGCGTGGCGAAGGCCGCCGCCTCGTCCCCCAGGGACGGCGGGACCGGCACGGCGAGGTTCTTCGGCACGAAGACGATCTCGGCGTGGTTGGCGAAGCCCGCCCCGGCGCAGGCGACACGCTGGCCGACGTGGAACTCCTCCGCCCCGGCCCCGACCGCCAGCACCGTGCCCGACAGCGCGTAGCCCAGCGGCGTCAGGGAATCCAGGCGGTTCATCACCTTCTGGTAGGCCGCCTGGACTCCCTGCTGCCGCACCGTGTCGAGCACCTTGGCGACCTGATCCGGGCGGGCGCGGGCCTTTTCCAGCAGATTCATCCTGGCCTCGCGCACCTTCATGCCTTCGGTGCCCGGCGAGATGACGCTGATGGCGGTCTTCACGAGGATACCGCCGTCGCGCAGCACGGGCGATGCGACCTCGCGCAGTTCGACCGCGCCGGACCGGTAATTCTGGCAAACCTGCAACATTGGGGGGAAAGCTCCGGTTCGGAACGGGTGTCGCTGAACGGGTATCAGTGCACGGCGAAGCGGTCGCGCAGCACGGCGGCGATCCGTTCCGCCGCCCGCCCGTCGCCGTAGGGCGACACGCCGCTCGCCATCGCCGCGTAGGCCGCGGGATCGGACAGCAGCCGCGACGCCTCGGCGTGGATGCGGTTCGGGTGGGCGCCGACCAGCCGGGCGACCCCGGCGGCGACGGCCTCCGGCCGCTCGGTCACGTCGCGCAGGACCAGCAGCGGCTTGCCCAGCGCCGGAGCCTCCTCCTGGAGGCCGCCGGAATCGGTCAGCACCAGCGTGCAGCGTTTCAGCGTCGCGCAGAAGGCGCGGTAGTCCAGCGGCGCGCACAGATGGACGCGCGGCTTGCGGCCCAGCGCGTCGCGCACGAGGCCGGAGACGTTCGGGTTGGGATGCAGCGGCCAGATCACCTCGACGTCCGGGAAGTCGGCGACGATGCGGGCGACCGCCGTGCAGATTCCGGCCATCGGGCCGGCGAAATTCTCGCGCCGGTGGGCGGTGACCAGCAGCAGCCGCCGGCCGTCGGGAACGGCGACGGGCAGCGGCAGGTCGTCGCGCACCGTGTCCAGAAGGCTGTCGATCACCGTGTTGCCGGTCACGGCGATCCGCTCCCCGGCGATGCCCTCGGCCAGCAGGTTGCCGCGCGCCTCCTCGGTCGGGGCGAAATGGATGGAGGCCACCATCGAGGCGGCGCGGCGGTTGAATTCCTCGGGGAAGGGGTTGTCCATGTCGCCGCTGCGCAGCCCGGCTTCCACATGGGCGAAGGGAATCCGGCGGTAGAAGGCGGCCATGGCCCCGGCCAGCACCGTGCTGGTGTCGCCCTGCGCCAGCAGCAGGTCGGGCGCGACGTCGGCCAGCACCCGGTCCATCGCCTGGAGGGCGCGCGCGGAGAAGTCGGCCAGCGACTGGTCGTGCCGCATCAGGTCGAGGTCGAGGTCGGGCGTGATGCCGAACAGCGGCAGCACCTGGTCCATCAGGTCCCGGTGCTGCGCGGTGGCCACGACGGTCAGGTCGGCCCACGCCTCCCGGCGCAGTTGCCGAATGACGGGAGCCATCTTGATCGCCTCCGGCCGGGTGCCGATGACGCAGACGACCTTTCTTCGACTCTCCCGCAAATCCGTCTCCAGCAGGCCAATGCACGGGCCGATAGCGGTGTCTTGGTATCGTGATATCCAAGCGCGTGCAATCGTCTCCGGAAGGCGTGATCGCTTGTCACCGGCGCGGCTCTGTTCTAATCAGGATACGCACTGCACCGAACCGTGGGCTCGATTCATTGACGGCTCGTTACGCTCATTTTTATGTCACGGCCTGCGTGCTGGTGGTTGCACCGCTGCCGCTCGGTTTGAACCGGCCGTTGTCCTGGACCGTCGCCATCGCCATTTTGGGGCTGCTGGGCCTCGCCTGGCCGCTGATCCGACCGCGCAGCGTGATGCCGCCGACCCTGCCGCTCGCGCCCTTGTCGCCGGCCTTGATCCTGTTCGCGGGGGTGCTGCTGTGGGTTGCGGCGCAAGGCTGGCCGGGCCTGCCGGCGCAGTGGACGCATCCCCACTGGGCGCATCCGCTTTGGGCGGTGGCGCGGAACCACGGCGTTCCGGGCGCGGATGCCGTTTCCGTCGCCCCCTACGCCACGGGGACCGGGCTGCTGCGCCTGACCGGCTACGCGCTCGCCTTCTGGCTGGTCCTGAACCACGCGCTGTCGCAGCGGCGGGCGGAACGGCTGCTGGACATCCTGGCGGCGGCGGGCGGGCTCTACGCACTCTATGCCCTGCTCGTCCACCTGTCCGGGTCCGAGACGATCCTCTGGTACCGGAAATGGGCCTATGAGGGCTATCTGACCGGAACCTTTGTCAACCGCAACAGCTACGCGGCCTTCGCGGGCCTCAGCCTGCTCTGCGCCCTGGCGGCGGTGGCCCGGCGGCTGGACGGGGAACGGCTGCGTCCGGCCGTGCTGGTGCGGCACCTGACGCGGCGGACCGCCCTGTTCGCGCTGGCCGCCGTCCTCATCGCCGTGTCCCAACTGGCCTCGGATTCCCGCGCCGGGATCATGGCGACGCTGTGCGGGCTGGTCGTGTTCGCCGCGGCGCTGGCGGCGACGCGCGGCGGGCGGGCGCGTCCCGGCGCCGTCGCCGGCACCGCGGCGCTCTGCCTGCTGTTCATCGCGGTCTGGGGCGCGACGGTTTCCCTGTCCGAGACCATGGTCGAACTCGGCTCCGACCGTTTGCAGGTCTATGGGCTAGCGCTGGGCGCGCTGGCCGAGCGGCCGTGGCTGGGGCACGGCCTCGGCGCCTTTCCGCATCTCATGCAGGAACTGCGCACGCCGGCGCAGAACACGGTGTGGACCGAGGTTCACAACAGCTACATCGAGCTGGCGCTGGAATTGGGCCTGCCCGCGGCGGCGGCCTTGCTGGCCGCCCTGGTCTGGCTGACCCTGCGGGTCGTGATCGGGCTGGTCCGCCGCCGGGACGCGCGCGTCTTCTGCGCTCTGGCGCTGGCCGGCACGGTGCAGATCGCCCTGCATTCGACCCTCGATTTCGTCGCGCAGATTCCGGCCGTCACCCTCCTGTGGATGGCTCTGCTCGGCCTGGGCGTCGGCCGGGCGGAGGTCCGGCGGTCCCGGTGGGCGCAGGAGAATGGCGGCGTGGCGCGCGAATCCTCCTTATCCCAGGCGGCGCTTCCATGACGGTCCCCGGCGACGCACCGCCGCCCGTGACGGCGTGGCTGCTGGACCGGCTGAAACCGGTTCCGGCCGGCGTTCCGCTGCCGCCGGGCATCGCCGACCCGGCGGTCCAGCGCATGGTCCTGGACATGATCCGGCATCATCGCATCGCCCTCACCCTGTCGGGCGACATGAAGGACGACCCGTCCCTGCCCGTCGCGTTTCGCGACGAACTGGCCGCCTTGCGCCGGCGCCGCGGCACGCGTCTGCTGCGGATGGCGGCGGAGCTTGGAAGCATCGGCAACGCCCTGTCCGCCGCCGGCATTCCTCACGTCGCGTTGAAGGGGATCGCGGTGGGCGCCCTGCTGCACGGCGGCGTTGCCGTCCGCGATGCCCTGGACCTGGACGTGCTGATACCGCGCGACGCGCTGGAGGATGCGCCGGCCGCGCTGGCTCCCTTGGGCTTCACGCGGATCCTGTTTCGCGAGGACGGCCCCGACAACCCCCATCCGCCGCCCGTGTCGATCTTCCGCGGCCCGACCCTGCCGGCGCCGCTGGAGGTGCATGGCGAACTCGCCGACGATCCGCGCCTGTTTCCGCTCGACCGGCCGTTCGACCGCGCGATCGAACTGCGCATCGGCCGTCACGGCGTGCGGTCCCTGTCGCGGGAAGCGGCGGTCGTCTACGCCGCCTTCCACGGCTGGAAGCATTTCTGGGAACGGATCGTCTGGCTGACCGACATGGCCGCCGCCGCCCGGCATCCGGACATGGATTGGACCGTCGCCCTGGATCTGGCGCGCCGGCTGGGGTGCGAACGGCATCTGGCGCTGGGCGCGCTGCTCGCCCACCGCCTGCTGGACGCGCCTCTGCCTCGACCTCTGGCCGAAGACCGGCGGCTGATCGACGGGGTGTCCCGGCCGGCGGCGCTCGTCACGCCGCTGGTGACCGCCTGCCCGCCGTTGGCCTCGGGGGCCGCCCAATACCGGATAGGGTTGTCCCGGGCGGTCGGCTGGGACCTGTGGATGCACAGCCGCGCCGGTGCCCGCCGCGCCGCGCTCAACCGCCATCTGCGGCCGACCGCCGATGACCGGAAAATAATACACCTGCCCAGACCCCTTTATCCACTTTACTACGGTGTGCGGATCGGCCGGATCCTCATGCGGACTTTGAATTTTCGCGCAAGAGGAGAATTCTGAGCGGTCCGTCGTGCCATGTGCCGGAAGGTTCTTGACGGCGCGAGAGTGCGTTTGCCATTCAGACGATGCGCGAAGGTGGTGCTGATCGTGGACTTTCCTCCGTTTTGCGGGTTCATACCGGCTCGCTTCTCATCATTGTGGCGAAAATGAACGACAGGAATGCGCGTCGATCCATCTCTTGGGCAGGAGAGTGGCGTCCATGACCATGGTGCCGGATGACGCGGCGGCCCAAGCGACGACGCCGAACGCCGTGGGCCGGGACTTGGGCCGGGACTTGGGGCGCGGCCGCCAGCTCTCGCAAGAACTCCTCATTCTGTGGTTCGAACTCGTCAACGTCGCCTTCATTATTCTCGCCGCGTCCATCGCCTACGAATTCCGGCACGACACGCTGGTGCCGCCCAGCGACTATCTGCTGCCGATCCTGCTGGGGGCCCTGGCCTTCGCCGGCGCCGCGCGCACCCTGCGCGTCTACCATGTGCGCAATCTGCAATCCGGCCGGAGCGGGGCGGCGCGGCTTTTCGGCGCGTGGGTGATCGCCTGGAGCATCGTTCTCGTCGCCTGCGTGATCAGCAAAACGGCGGAGGGATATTCGCGCATCTGGCTGGTCCTCTGGCTGATGCTGGGGCTCGGCCTGCTCGCGCTGGCTCGCGCCGCCCTGCACACCCGCCTGTCCGGTCCGGGGGCGGCGGAACGGCTGCGGGAACGGGTCATCGTGATCGCGTCCATGCAGCGCCACCCGACGCTGGCGCCGCTGCTGGCCCCGTTCAACCTGCACCTCGTGGAGACCTTCCCGGTCGAGCCGGGGAACGGCGCCGAACTGGCCTCGGCGGTGGCGCGGGTCCGTTCCCTGTGCGCCGAACAGCCCATCGACCGCGTGCTTCTGGCGCCCGCCCTCGACGACGAGCAGCAGATGGAGGCCTTCACCGAGGCGACGCGCTTCCTCCCGCTGGAAGTCGCGATCCTGCCGCCGAACACGACCTTGAAGCGGGCCTCCGTGCTTCACGACCTGCCCGTCGTGGAGGTCGTGGCCTGCACGTCCCTGACCGCGAACGACCGGCTGCTGAAGCGGATGTTCGACCTGATCGTGGGCGCCTGCCTGCTGGTCGGGCTGATGCCGCTGATGCTGCTGGTCGCGCTGGCCGTGAAGCTGGACAGCCCGGGGCCGGTCCTGTTCCCGCAAGCGCGCGGCGGCATGGGCAGCGCCCATTTCACGATGCTGAAGTTCCGCTCCATGCGCTGGGCCGATTGCTGCGCCGGGTCGGTGAAGGCGGCGCAGCGCGACGATCCGCGCGTCACCCGCGTGGGCCGGCTGCTGCGCCGCACCAGCATCGACGAGCTGCCGCAGCTGGTCAACGTCCTGCGCGGCGAGATGTCGCTGGTCGGACCGCGCCCCCACGCGGTCGAGCATGACGCGGCCTTTTCCGAAGCGGTGCGCGAATACATGGTGCGCCACCGCGTGAAGCCCGGCATGACCGGCCTCGCCCAGATCAGCGGCGCCCGCGGCGGGGTGGAAACGCCGGAGGGGCTGCGCCGCCGGATCGACCTCGACCTCTGGTACATCGATCACTGGTCCCTGTGGCTGGACCTGATGATCCTGGTGCGCACCCTCTTTCACCTCGTTGGACGGAGCGTCTATTGACCCTGACGCTGCTGAAGCCCGAAACCCGGCCCGAAGAAACGCGGGACGCCATCCCGCCGGGGCCGGAGCGGCTCGATCTCTTCGGCGCGCCGCTGGACCCGCTGACCATGGACGACCTCCTGGACCGGGCCGAGCGGGCGATGGTGACGCGCGCCTCGCTGGTCCACGTCTCGCTCAACGTCGCCAAGCTGGTGAACATGCGGTCGGACCGCCAGCTGGACGAGGACGTGCGGCGGGGCGACGTCGTCACCGCCGACGGCATGGGGGTCGTCTGGGGCGCCCGGATGCTGGGCCTTCCGGTGCCGGAGCGGATCGCCGGCGTCGATTTGATGGACCGCCTGCTCGGCCTGTGCGCGGAGCGTGGCTATCGCCCCTTCATCCTGGGCGCGGAGGAGTCGGTGCTGCGCCGGGCGGCGGCCAACCTGACCGCCCGGCACCCCGGCCTGCGCTTCGCGGGCCTGCGCAACGGCTATTTCCGCGCGGACGAGGAGGAGGGCATCGCCCGCCAGATCCGCGACAGCGAGGCGGACTGCCTGTTCGTCGCCATCTCCAGCCCGAAGAAGGAGCGCTTCATGAAGGCGCACGGCCCGGCCATGGGCGTGCCCTTCGTGATGGGGGTCGGCGGCGCCGTGGACGTGGCGGCCGGGCTCGTCAGCCGCGCGCCGGTGTGGATGCAGCGCTGCGGCCTGGAATGGTTCTTCCGCCTGTGCCAGGAACCGCGCCGGATGTGGAAGCGCTATCTGGTCACCAACGCGCTGTTCGGTTTCTGGCTGCTGGGCGCCCTGATGCGGCGGAGTCTGTCCGGCTTGTCCCCGTGGGGCGGGAAGCGGGAGAAAAAATGATCGTTATGCGATATCCCCGTCCTTCGTTGACACCTCAGGTCATCTTCCTCATTGTCGCTCGCGGTGTACGAAAGGCTTAACGGCCCGGCATTCCCGACACTTCCTCCATCGGACCGATCGATGACGCACGCGCTTCCCCACGGCGACACACGGCAGGGCTTCGCCCGCGACTTCCGGGTCCTGTTCGGCCTTCAGCCCATCCGGATCCTGAAGACGCTGTGGCAGCGCCGCTGGACGATCCTGGGCGTCTTCCTGCTGTCCGTCGGCCTCGCCTGGGGGATCCTGACCCAGATCACGCCGACCTACACGGCGTCCACCAAGATCCTGATCGAAGGGCGCAAGACGCGCATCGTCGACCTGCACGAGGTGCTGACCACCTTGCAGCCGCAGATGGCGACCGTGCTGAGCGAGGTGGAGGTGTTCAGCTCCGACACGCTGGCGCGCCGGGTCGCCGACCAGCTGAACCTCTACAAGGATCCGGACTTCAACCCCAGCCTGCGGCCGGCGGATGAATCCCGCCTGGGCGGCGCGTTGATGGAGATGATCTCCGGCGCCATCGCCACGGTGACCGGCAAGCCCGACGCCGTCGAGCTGTCGCCCGAGGAGCAGGACCGCCGCATGCGCAACGCCGTGGTCGCCCGCGTGCGCGCCGGCCTGACCGTGGAGGCGATCCGCCAGTCGCTGGTGATCCGGCTGACCTACCGCTCGCCCGATCCGGCGCGCGCCGCACAGCTGGTCAACGCCTACGCCGAAGCCTACATCGACCAGCAGCTGGAGGCCAAATTCGAGGCCGTCCGGCGCGCCTCTATCTGGCTGAACAGCCGCATGTCCGACCTGCGGGCGACCGTGCTCGAAAGCGAGAGCGCGGTCGAGGCCTACCGCAGCGCCAGCGGTCTGGTCGGCGCGCGCGGCGGGCAACTGGCCGCGCAGCAGAAGCTGACCGAACTCAACAGCCAGCTGGTCATCGCCAAGTCCAAGCGCAGCGAGCAGGCCGCCCGCGTGGCGCGGGTCGAGGCCACGCTGCGCAGCGGCCGCAACATCGACGCGCGCGACGAGGTGCTGAGTTCCCAGCTGATCGCGCGGCTGAAGGAACAGGAAGCGACCCTGTCGCGCCAGATGTCGGAACAGGGTTCCCTCTACGGCGCGCGGCATCCGCTGCTGCTAAAGACCCAGTCGGAACTGGCCGACATCCGCCGCAAGATCGACGGCGAAATCCAGACGCAGATCCAGAGCCTGCGCAACGAGCTGGAGGTTCTGCGCGAGCGTGAGCAGGCGCTGGACGCCGAGGCGCGGGCGCTGGAGGCCAAGGTCCTCGACCAGAACAAGGCAGAGGTGAAGCTGCGCGAGCTGGAGCGCGAGGCCCAGGCCAACCGCGCCCTCTACGAGACCTTCCTGTCGCGCGTGAAGGAAACCGGCGAGCAGGAGCAGATCCAGCAGGCCGACGCCCGCATCATCTCGCAGGCCGAGCCGCCGCGTGCCCCGTCCTCGCCCAGGCGCACCCTGATCCTGCTGCTGGCCGGCATCGTCGGCCTCGTCGGCGGCTCGGCCCTGGTCTTGGTGCTGGAGCATTTCGACGCCGGCATCCGCACCCGCGACCAGCTGGAGGCCGCGCTCGGCCGCACCGCGATCGGCATGATCCCGGAGATCGGCCGCCGCCTGAGCGGCAAGCGGACCGAGGACTATATGGTGGACAACCCGGCCTCCGGTTTCGCCGAGGCGTTCCGGATGCTGTGGTTCACCATGAAGCATCTGCGCGACCGCAAGGCGCCGCAGGTGCTGCTGGTCACCTCGTCCCTGCCCAACGAGGGCAAGAGCCTGACGGCCCTGTCGCTCGCCCGCACCTGCGCGACGCTGGGCATGAAGACGCTGCTGGTGGACGGCGACGTCCGGCGGTCCACCATCGCCAAGAAGATCGGCATGGAGGCGACCTGCTCGATCATCGACATTCTCGACGGGACGGTCGCGCTGGCCGACGCCGTGGCCCGCGACCCGCGCACGCCGCTCGACGTGCTGCCTGGCCGCAGCGCACGCAATTCCGACATCGACCTGATGGCGCTGTCCAACGGGGCGGAGGCGCTGTTCGCCAGGATGCGCGAATCCTACGACCTGATCGTGGTGGACAGCCCGCCGGTGCTGCCGGTCGCCGACGTCCAGATCCTGGC
>JAEZID010000282.1 GCA_023416195.1 Pseudomonadota bacterium
CGCCGATTCCGACGCCGTGCTGACCGCCTACGCGGGCGCCGTCGCCGCGTTGAAGCAAGCGCGGGGCTTTCAATCAGCCGACGTGGTGCGCGTGCCCAAGGGCATGCCGGGCACGGGGCCCCTGCGCGCCAAGTTCCTGTCCGAACACACGCACGAGGAGGACGAGGCCCGCTTCTTCGTGGAGGGCTCCGGCGCCTTCTATCTGCATCTGGACGACAAGGTGTACCGCATCGTGTGCGAGGCGGGCGACCTGCTGAGCGTTCCGGCGGGGATCAAGCACTGGTTCGACATGGGGCCGGAGCCGCATTTCACGGCCATCCGGTTCTTCACGCGGCCGGACGGTTGGGTCGCTGCATTCACGGGCGATGTGATCGCCGATCGCTTTCCCAAATACGACGCGGCCAAATAATCCGCACGGTCGTCTGAGACGAAAGTACAAACCTGGGGCCTGTCTCATTTGGTCGCAGCCCGTTGCGGACATGACGCTTCACTGATACAAGCCATCAGGGAATGAAACGCGTTTGGGGCTGCTCGTGTCGGTCGGCGCCCAGGACTTCGGAGGTCGCATGACCACGGACGGCCACACCGTTCCACGCACGGGCAACAGCTTCATCGACGTGACGCACGCCGCGCTGATGGACCGCGTCGGGACGATCCGGCGGGAATGCGCGGCCGGCGCGCCGCGCGACGAGGTGGTGCCGCATTTCAGCGCCTTCGTCGAGGAGATGCGCACGCATTTCGGCCATGAGGAGGTCATCATCCGCGCAGCCGGCTTCGGCCTTTGGGAGCAGCACGCGCACCAGCATTCCGTGCTCGACCAGCAGCTCGGCCGGCTGGTCGATTACGTGCGGGAATGCGAGGTTTCCAACGACTTCATGTGCACGGTGGCCGGCACGCTGGACGCTGTCCTGTGCAAGCACGAGATCCGCCACGACAGCGAATACGCCGGGCTGGTCCGCGACGCCTCCGCCCCCATCGAGGGCAGAACGCTGATCGTTTGGGGGGACGAGTTCGAAACCGGCGTGGCGCCGGTCGATGCGCAGCACCGTCAGTTGGTGGAGTGCCTGAACGAGTTGCACCGGATGAGCCTCGGCGGCGCGTCCGAGGCGGAGGCGCTGGCCCTGCTGGAGACGGCGCACGACCATGTGCACGCCCATTTCGCCATGGAGGAAGGGGTGCTGCGCGCCTCCGTTCCCGGCCGCTTCCTGGCCCACCACGCGCACCACAAGGTGTTGGAGGGCCAGTTCGCGCAGATCCGGCGCGAGGTCGAGGCCGAACGTCTGGACGTCGGCGTGGCCGTGCGGGATTTCCTGCGCTTCTGGTTGATGGACCACATCCTGGGTTCCGACCGCCCGGCCTTCGCCGCCGCCGGGATCGCGCGCGGGGCGCCATAAAAAAATCACTTGAAACCCGGGCCGAAAAGCGTAATTCATCGCGAACGACGCACTCGCACGTGCCAATGGCCCTCTGTGGTTATGCAACGACGTACCGCGTCCTTTTTGGCAGAACCGGTCATCAGTGGGCCGGTCCCGAGAGGGAGGTCAGTATGTTGGCTCACCACGGCTGGGCACTCAGACGGTAGCCCATAGCCGGACATCGACGCTTTAGCGCGCGGAGCGGTTTTGCCCGCGTGGGCGCCCGGCCCGGCTTTTCACCGTCACCTTTCCGAACAAACCGTATTCCGTCCGTGGCCGCAACGCCGCGCCGGATCGCCGTCTGCTCACTGGGCCCTTTTGAACAGGGTGGCCCAGGGTAAGGAGTGCGCCATGGGCTTCATCCGTTCCCGTTCCGCCGTCGCCCCGCTCCGTCGTGGCATTTCCGTCCAGGCCTCCGCCGTGGCGGCGCGCCGCACGTCGGTCGTGCAGGCGGTCGCGCTGCACCAGCCGGAAGACCCGATGCACTGCATCCGTCCGGGCGTGCTGAAGGACACCGCGCGCAGCTTCGTCGCGGCCTTCGACCAGGCCGTCGCTGGCGACGTGCTGTACGCCGTGAAGGGCAACCCGGAACCGGCCGTGCTGCGCGCCCTGTGGGACGGCGGCGTGCGTCATTTCGACGTGGCCTCGCCGGGTGAAATCCGCCTGATCCGCCAGATGTTCCCGGACGCCGAGCTGCATTACATGCACCCGGTCAAGGGCCGTCAGGCGATCCGCGCCGCCTACCAGCAGTATGGCGTTCGCGACTTCGTGCTCGACAGCATGGAGGAGCTTCAGAAGATTCTGGAGGAGACGGGCGACGCGCCGGATCTGGGCCTCGTCTTGCGGCTGGCGCTGCCGAAGGGCAACGCGGTCTACGACCTGTCCGGCAAGTTCGGCGCGGCGTTCGACGACGCGGTGGAGCTTCTGCGCGCCGTGCGGATGGTGGCGCCGAAGGTCGGCCTGTCGTTCCACGTCGGTTCCCAGATGCTGGACCCGGCCGCCTACGAGCGGGCGCTGGAGCTGGCCGGCCGCGTGATCGCGGAGTCCGGCGTGGTGATCGACGTGCTGGACGTGGGTGGCGGCTTCCCCGTCTCCTACCCCGGTGTCACCCCGCCGCCGCTCGGCGACTTCATGGCGGCGATCGCCCGCGGCGTGGCGCGGCTGGACCTGCCGGCGCACTGCCGCGTCTGGTGCGAGCCGGGCCGCGCGCTGGTGGCGCCGGGCGTGTCGCTGGTCGTGCAGGTGATCAAGCGCCGGGGCAACGAGCTGTTCATCAACGACGGCGTCTACGGCGCCCTGTCGGACGCCGGCGTGCCCGGTTTCCGCTTCCCGGCCCGCATGATCCGCCCGTTCGCGGCGATGGTCGACGCGCCGCTGGAGGCCTTCTCCTTCTACGGCCCGACCTGCGACAGCGCCGACCGGATGAACGGCCCGTTCCACCTGCCGGCCGACATCCGGGCCGGCGACTGGATCGAGCTGGGCCAGCTGGGCGCCTACGGCTCCTGCCTGCGCACAGCCTTCAACGGCTTCGATCAGGCGCGGGTGGTCGAGGTGTTCGACCGGCCGCTGCTGGAGACGCCGGGCTATGACCTGGAGACCTGTGCGGCCTGAGTGCGGCGCGGGAAAGCTGTGGATATCTAGAAAAAATAACCGTACACACTCACCGCGAACATTCGTTGGCCTGACGATCCCCGCCGCCCGTAAGAAGGGGCGGGATCGTCGGGCTTTGGTTTTGACTCGCCAGCCTCGGGGGACCTTTCATCATGACCCTGGACACCAAGCACTGCACGTTCACCGGCCGCATGGTCATTGTCGGCTTCGGATCGATCGGCCAGGGAGTGTTGCCCCTGATCTTTCGCCACATCGGCATCGCGAAGGAGCAGATCACCATCGTGACCGCCGAGGAGCGCGGGCATGAGGAGGCGGACGAGTTCGGCGTCAAGTTCATCAACCTGCCGCTGACGAAGGAGAACTACGTCCAGGTGCTGGAGCCGATGATCGGCAAGGGCGACTTCCTGGTGAACCTGTCCGTGGACGTGTCCTCCATCGCGCTGTTCGAGTGCTGCCACAAGGTCGGCGCGCTCTACATCGACACCTGCATCGAGCCGTGGGTCGGCGGCTACACCGACCCCTCGCTGTCGCCGTCGCTGCGCTCCAACTACGCGCTGCGCGAATCGGCGCTGTCGCACCGTCCGGCCTTCGAGGGCGGGCCGACCGCCGTGATCACCCACGGCGCCAATCCGGGTCTGGTCTCGCACTTCGTGAAGCAGGCGCTGCTGAACATCGCCCGCGACACCGGCGCGCCGGCCGAGGCGCCGACCACCCGCGAGGGCTGGGGCAAGCTGGCCTCCGGCCTCGGTGTCAAGGTGATCCACATCGCCGAGCGCGACACCCAGGTCTCCAACGTGCCGAAGAAGGTGGGCGAGTTCGTCAACACCTGGTCCATCGACGGCTTCGTCGGCGAGGGCTGCCAGCCGGCCGAACTCGGCTGGGGCAGCCACGAGAAGCATTTCCCGGAGGACGGCCGCCGGCACGAGTTCGGCAGCGACGCCGCCATCTACCTGATGCGGCCCGGCGCCTCGACCCGCGTGCGCACCTGGACCCCGCTGGAGGGGCCGTTCCACGGCTTCCTCATCACGCACAGCGAGTCGATCTCCATCGCCGACTACTACACGGTGCGCGAGGGCGGCCACGTCGCCTACCGGCCGACCGTGCATTACGCCTATCACCCGTGCGACGACGCGGTGAAGTCGGTGCACGAGCTGGCTGGCAAGAACTGGCACATGCAGAGCGAACAGCGCCTGCTGATGAACGAGATCGTCAGCGGCACCGACGAGCTGGGCGTCCTGCTGATGGGCCATAAGAAGGGGGCCTACTGGTACGGCTCGCGCCTGTCCATCGACGAGGCGCGCACGCTGATCCCGTACAACAACGCCACCTCGCTCCAGGTGACCGTGGCGGTTCTGGCCGGCATCGTGTGGGCTATCGAGAACCCGAACCGCGGCATCGTCGAGCCGGACGAGATGGATTTCCAGCGCGTGCTGGAGATCTGCTCCCCCTATCTCGGCGAGGTGGTCGGCGCCTATGGCGACTGGACCCCGTTGCAGGACCGCAACCGCCTGTTCCCGGAGGACGTGGACCAGGACGATCCGTGGCAGTTCAAGAACTTCCGCGTGGTGTGATACGGACGGCGTCTGAAGGCGCCGTCCGTATCACCCTCTCGATCAATGCTATCGCATTGATCTGCCGGGTTTGACCGGCGGCGCTCAATGGAAGCGTTCACGCGCCGCCGGTATGAGGATGAAAGGGGCTCTTCGGAGCCCCTTTTGCTTTCACGGGATGCATCGTAGGTTGGGTTGAGCAAAGCGAAACCCAACACACCCATCCGCTGCATGCGCTATCGACGGGATCGAACACCGGGGGCGACCTATTTCTTCACGGTCGTCGCGGCGGACCGGCGGCCGATCTTTCGGCATCCGAACATGGTGGAGTGTCTGCGCGAAGCCTTCCGGGTGGAATTGCGCCGCCGACCATTCGAGGTCTATGCAATGGTCGTGTTGCCGGACCATCTGCACGCGATATGGATTCTTCCCGAGGACGACGCCGACTATTCAATCCGCTGGCGCCAGATAAAAGGCTGGGTCACGCGGCACTGTCCCCGAGATCTCCTTCCCGAACCGTCCCTGGCACGCGTGCGCCGAGGCGAACAGGAGCTTTGGCAGCGGCGGTTTTGGGAGCATAGGATTCGCGACGAGCATGACCTCGCCAGGCATGTCGACTACATCAACGGCAATCCGGTCAAGCACGGCTTGGTGCGCAGTCCGGGGGACTGGCCATACTCAAGTTTCCGGCGTTTTGTGCGTGCCGGTGTCTATGGCGATGATTGGGCGGGCTCCACGGCTGCGGATGCAGCCTTGTCAGAATGACGTGCCGGCGTTGGGTTTCGCTGCGCTCAACCCAACCTACGATTTACGATCAAAGCCACTTCGGACCGAGCGATTCATGAACGGAATTTCATGTTCCCGCAACGGAGGGGACAGCCGGCGCTCGCTATAAACTCCGTCATTGCGATGGTTGATATTCATCGAGTTACCCCCCCCGGCGGCACCCACCGCCGGCCTCTGCGACCCGGTTCTCTCCCCGCTATGCACCGGGTCGCCTCCTTTCGGCGGAGCACGAAGGGAGGGTCATGGGGTCCGGCATCCCCCGCCACCGGACCCCGCGATCCTTCGTGCTCCGCCTTTTTCCTTTTGAGCGCTCAGCTTTTCAACAACGGTCAAGACACCGCCGCGCTTGACGCGCGGGCCGCTGGGCGGGATTGAATGGGGCTCGTCCCACCCGTCCCGTTTCCCCGCGAGACCCCGTGCGCCCTGCCATCCTGTTTCCCCTGTTCAAGCCGGTGACGGCACTTCCCGGCCTTGGCCCCCGCCTGGGCAAGCTGGTCGAGAAGCTGGCGGGTCCTTGCGTGGTGGATCTGCTGTGGCATCTGCCGTCCGGCGTCATCGACCGGCGCTTCTCGCCGAAGATCGTCGACGCGCCGAACGGGCGGATCGCGACCATGACGGTGCGGGTCGATTCGCACGCGCCGCCGGTCAACCCGCGCCATCCCTACAAGATCCGCTGCACTGACGAGACCGGGGTGCTGGAGCTGATCTATTTCCACGTGAAGGGCGACTGGCTGACCAAGCAGCTGCCGGTCGGTCAGACGGTCGTGGTGTCCGGCAAGGTGGAGTGGTTCCACGACACGCCGCAGATCACCCACCCGGACGCGGTGGTTCCGCTGGAAGCGCGGGACGAGATCGAGGCGGTGGAACCGGTCTATCCCATGACCGCCGGCCTGCCGGCCAAGACGCTGCGCAAGGCGGTGCGCGCCATGCTGAACGACGTGCCGGACCTGCCGGAATGGCAGGACGCGGCGTGGCGGTCGCGCAACGGCTTCCCGACCTGGGCCGAGGCGATCCGCCGCGCCCACACGCCGGAGGACGAGGCCGATCTGGCGCCCACCGCACCGATCCGGCGGCGGCTGGCCTATGACGAGCTGCTGTCCAACCAGCTGGCGCTGACCCTGGTCCGCATGCAGCAGCGGCGGCTGTCGGGCCGGGTCACCCAGGGCGACGGGCGGCTGCGCGGCAAGGTGCGGGAGGCGCTGCCCTTCGCGCTGACGGGCTCGCAGGCGGAGGCGCTGGAGGAAATCTACGCCGACATGGCGGCGGAGCGGCGCATGCTGCGGCTGCTCCAGGGCGACGTGGGCAGCGGCAAGACGGTGGTGGCCCTGCTCGCCATGCTGAACGCGGTGGAGGCGGGGTCGCAGGCTGCGCTGATGGCGCCGACCGAAATCCTGGCGCGCCAGCACGCGGAAAGCCTCGCACCGCTGTGCAAGGCGGCGGGGGTGGACATCGCCCTGCTGACCGGGCGCGACAAGGGCAAGGCGCGGCAGGCGGTGCTGGACCGGCTGGCCTCGGGCGAGTTGCCGCTGCTGGTCGGCACCCACGCGCTGTTCCAGGAGGACGTGGCCTTCAAGGACCTGGCGCTGGCCGTCATCGACGAGCAGCACCGCTTCGGCGTGCACCAGCGGCTTCAGCTGTCGGCCAAGGGGCGGGCGGTGGACGTGCTGGTGATGACCGCCACGCCGATCCCGCGCACGCTGACCCTGACCGCCTATGGCGACATGGACGTATCCCGCCTGACCGAGAAGCCGGCCGGGCGCAAGCCGATCCAGACCGTCACCGTCGGGCTCGACCGGCTGGAGGAGGTTGTCGGCGGCATCCACCGCAAGGTGAAGGAGGGCGCGCGCGCCTATTGGGTCTGCCCGCTGGTCGAGGAATCCGAACAGTTGGACCTCGCCGCCGTGACGGAGCGGCACGCCTTCCTGCGGGCGACCTTCGGCGACCGGGTCGGGCTTGTGCACGGCAAGATGCGCGGGCCGGACAAGGACGCGGTGATGGCGGCCTTCGCGGCGGGCGACCTGGACGTGCTGGTCGCCACCACGGTCATCGAGGTCGGCGTCAACGTGCCGGAGGCCACCGTCATGGTGGTGGAGCACGCCGAGCGGTTCGGGCTGGCCCAGCTGCACCAGCTGCGCGGCCGGGTGGGGCGCGGCGAGAAGCCGTCCACCTGCCTGCTGCTGTTCGATCCGCAGCTGACCGAGACGGCGCGCGCCCGGCTGAAGACCATGCGCGACACGGAAGACGGCTTCGTCATCGCCGAGGAAGACTTGCGCCTGCGCGGAGCGGGCGAGGTGCTGGGCACCCGTCAGTCCGGTTTGCCGGAATTCCGCATGGCCGATCTGGCGGTGCACGGCGAATTGCTGGCGGCGGCGCGGGACGACGCCCGGCTGATCGTGGACCGCGACCCGGACCTGTCCAGCCCGCGCGGGCAGGCGTTGCGCCCGCTGCTGTACCTGTTCGAGCGGGACGCGGCGGCGAAGACCCTGCGGTCGGGCTGAGAGACGCTTACGCCCGCTTGCGTTCCTGGGTGGGCGTGGCGGCCACCTCGCGCGGTTTGCGGTCGGGCGGGGTGACGATGCCGCCGGACATCACCAGCTTCAGGCCGTCCTCGACGGACATGTCGAGGACGGTGACGTCGCGCCGGGGCACGATCAGAAGATAGCCGGCGGTCGGCGGCGCGCAGGGGATGAAGACGTTCACCATCTCCTCCGCCGAGACCTTCTGCACCTCCGGGTGGGCGCTGCCGGTGATGAAGCCCAGCGACCAGACGCCGAGGCGCGGGTACTCGATCAGCACGACCTCGCGGAAGGCGTTGGACTTCTTGGCGAGCACCGTCTCGAAGATCTGCTTCACCGCGCCGTAGATGGAACGCACGACCGGCATGCGCCCCACCAGCCCCTCGCCGATGCGCAGGACGAGCCGGCCGACGTAGCCGGCGGCGAAGGCCCCGATCAGCGTCAGCACGACGATCACCGTCAGAACGCCGATGCCGGGGATGGAGAAGGGCAGGTAGTTTTCCGGATTGTAGGCGGCCGGGATCAGCGGGCGGATGTGGCCGTCGATCAGCGAGACGAACCACCAGGCGATGTAGATCGTCACGGCGGTCGGCGCGGTCACCAGCACGCCGGCCAGGAAATAGGCGCGCAGCCGCGCGACGAGCCCGATTCCGTCGTGCCGGGGCGGGCGCGGAGCCGCAGCCTCCGTCGTGGGTTGGCCTTCCTGTTCGCTGCCCGCCACCGTCCGCTCCCGAAAAACGCCGATGGGCCATAGTGATACAGGACAACAGTGATACAGGACAACGGTGGGGCTCAACCCGATTGGTGCATCCGGCGGAACTCCTTCCGGGTGAGTGGGCCGGCGGACATGCGGGCATCACATGGAGGGCGATGGATCAAAGCCCCCGATTGCCCGCCCCCCGGCTGATTTCGGTCGCCACCGCCCTGCCGCCGCACCGGCTCGACCAGCACGACACGTTGGCCGCCGCGCGGGCGGTCTTCGGGCCGCGCATGCGCGACTTCGACCGGCTGGCCCCGGTCTTCGCCAACACCGGCATCGAATCGCGCCACGCAGTCATGCCCATGGACTGGTATCTGGAGCCGCGCGGCTGGCCGGAGCGCACCGCCGCCTTCCGGGACGGGGCGCTGGCCCTGCTGGACGAGGCGGCGGGCAAGGCGCTGGCGCGGGCGGGGATGAGGCCGCGGGACGTCGACGCCATCGTCTGCGCCTCCACGACGGGGATCGCGACGCCGAGCCTGGAGGCGATGCTGCTGGAGCGCATGGGCTTCCGGCCGGAGACGGTGCGCGTCCCGCTGTTCGGGCTGGGCTGCGCGGGCGGGGTGCTGGGGCTGGCGCGGGCCGGGATGCTGGCGCGGGCCATGCCGGGCATGATCGTGCTGTTTCTGGTGGTGGAACTCTGCACGCTGGCCTGCCGGACGGGGGAGGCGACGCCGACCAACGTGGTGGCCAGCGCCCTGTTCGCCGATGGGGCGGCGGCGGCCGTGGTCCGGGTGGGCGAGGGGAGCGGGCCGCGCCTGATCGCCAGCGGGGAGCACACCTGGCCGGACA
>JAEZID010000446.1 GCA_023416195.1 Pseudomonadota bacterium
CGACGCCGCCGAACGCGCCCTGCGCCATCTGGGCCGCGACTGGCCCGGCTGCCTCGTCACCGACGTGCGCATGCCGCAAATGGACGGGCTGGAACTGATGGAGCGTACGCTGGCGCTCGACCCCGAACTGCCGGTCATCCTCATCACCGGCCACGGCGACGTGCCGATGGCGGTGGAGGCAATGCGCAACGGCGCCTACGATTTCCTGGAAAAGCCCTTTCCCTCCGACCGGCTGGTCGAGGTGGCGCGCCGCGCGGTGGAAAAGCGCCGCCTCGTGCTGGAGAACCGCCGCCTGCGCGACCGGCTGTCCGGCTCCCCGCCCGGCGAGACCTACCCGATCATCGGCCGCACGCCGGGCATCGAGCGGCTGCGCGCCACCATCGCGGCAGTCGCCGACACCGACGCCGACGTCCTGGTGCTGGGCGAGACCGGCACCGGAAAGGAGCTGGTCGCCCGCGCGCTGCACGCCGGCAGCGCCCGCCGCCGCAGCCCCTTCGTGGCGCTGAACTGCGGTGCCATGCCCGAAACCATCTTCGAAAGCGAGCTGTTCGGCCACGAGGCCGGGGCCTTCACCGGAGCCGCCAAGCGCCGCGTCGGCCGCGTCGAGCACGCCAGCGGTGGCACCCTGTTCCTCGACGAGATCGAGAGCATGCCGCTTTCCCTCCAGGTGAAGCTTCTGCGCGTGATCCAGGAGCGCGTGATCGAACCGCTCGGCTCCAACGAGCTGGTGCCCGTGGACCTGCGCGTGGTCGCCGCGACCAAGGTGGACCTCCGCCAGGCCTCCAGCGCCGGCAAGTTCCGCGAGGATCTCTACTACCGCCTGAACGTGGTCGTCGTGACCATCCCGCCCCTGCGCGAACGGCGCGACGACATCCCGCTGCTGTTCCAGCATTTCGTCCTGCAGGCCGCCGCCCGCTACAACCGCGATCCGCGCGCGCCCACCCCGGCCCAGACCCAGCGGCTGATGGCCCATGACTGGCCCGGCAACGTCCGCGAGCTGCGCAACGCCGCCGACCGCTTCGTCCTCGGGCTGGACGACGCGCCGGGCGCCCACGGTTCCCCGGCGGCCGGCGGCAACCTGTCGCTGGCCGAGCAGGTGGATCTGTTTGAAAAGAGCCTGATCGAAAGCGAACTCGCCCGCCACAAGGGCAGCGTCAAGGCCACGGTCGAGGCGCTGAACGTGCCGCGCAAGACCTTCTACGACAAGCTGAAGCGCTACGGGCTGAGCCGCGAGGACTTCGTGGAATAGACGCGCGACCGGGGTTAAACGCCCGCCCGCAATCCCCCGGCGATGTCCCGCGCCAAGCGCGCGAGCGTCCGGCTCAGCGCATCCGCGACGGCACCCGGATCGCCGGGCGCGGCGACCGGTTCCTGCGCCACCGTCCGGCCGAAGCGGTTCAGCCGGTCGCCGCCCTGGCCGAAGATGCGCCAGCGCGCTTCCAGCACCGCCGGGCCGTTCTCGGCGGCGTCGAAGCGGTCGATCTGGACCTCCACCACCTGGGCCAAGGGCACGTCGCGCATCACCGGCAGTTCGACCACCTCCGCGTTGCCGAGTTCGGCGGACAGGTTCTGGGCGAGCGTGCGGGTCATCATGCCGTCGATGGCGCCGGCCCAGCGGTCGAACTCCAGCACGGACAAGCGGCTGCCGGAACCGCGCATGACGATCTCGGAGCGGTCCAGATAGCCGGGAACGCCCACCCGCTCCAGACCGACCACCCGGCCGGGGGCGGTCGTCCCCGACTCCGGCAGGGGCGTTGCGGTCAGCTGGTAGAAGCGGCTGGGCTGCGTGCCGCAGGCGGACAGCAGCAGAGCGAAGGCCAGGGGCAATAGAAATCGTGCATTCATCGGGGTCTCAGCCGCGTTTGCCTCGGATCAGGGCTTCGGGGTGGCGTTCCAGATAGTCGGTCAGTCCACGGATGGAGCGGGCGGTGGCGGTCAGCTCGCGCACCAGGGCTTGCAGGTCCTGGGTGACCGGCTTGGCGGTGGCGACCACGCCGTCCGTCGTGTTCAGCGTCTTTTCCGCCTGCCCGACCAGGGCGGTCATGCTTTCCGCCACCTGACGGAGCGCGCGGATGGCCGGCGCGCCTTCCGTGCCCAGCGTGGCGGTCACCTTTTCCAGCTCGGCCAGCGACCGGCTCAGCGAGGCGAGGGACTGCCCGACCTCCGGCCCGCCGAGCAGGGCGCCGGCCTTCTGGATGGTGTTGCGCAGTTCGGTCACCGTCTCGGCGATGGGGGCGCGGGCCAGCTCCTCCATCAGGTCGGTGGCGGTGCGCGTGGCGGTGTCGAGCACGTTCGGGCGGGACGGCAGTTCGGGCACGTCGCCCGCCATATCCAGCGTGGCCTTCGGCGCGTCCGGGAAAAAGTCGAGCGCGACGATCAGTTCCCCGGTCAGCAGGTTGCCGGTGCGCAGCTGGGCGCGCAGCCCCCGGTCCACCAGGGCTTTCATGCCGGCGTAGGCGGCTTCCGCCCCGCCGCCGCCGGGAGCGTCGAAGCGTTCCGGCTCCAGGTTCAGCGTCACGGGGATGCGGGCGGCGCCGGTGGCGGGATCCACGTCCAGGCGGATATCGGTCACCTCGCCGACGCGGATGCCCCGGAACTCGACCGCCGAGCCGGCATGCAGACCACGCACCGACCCGTCGAAATGGACGAGGAACGGCACGCGGCTGGTGAAGCGCGCCTCGCTGGCCGCGCGCGCGCTTTCGAAGAGTGGGAAGACCGTGCCTTCCGGCGCCGCCTCGCCCGGCCCGCCGATGCCCGGCGTGTCGAAGGCGACGCCGCCGGTGGCGAGGGATTGCAGGGATTCGACCGAAACGGTCGGCCCCTCGGCCCCGAGCGACACCGAAATGCCGCTGGCGTTCCAGAATCGCGTGTTGGGCCGGACGATGCGGTCGTAGGGGGCGTGGATGAAGACCGGGACGGTCAGCGCCTGCCAGTCGGGGGTGAACTCGTAGCCGATCACCTCCCCCACCCGGATGCCGCGATAGGTGATCGGCGCGCCGGGACCAAGGCCGCCCAGCCGGTCGGCGGTCAGGGCGAAACGCCGGCCGGGCGCGCTGTAGCTCACCTGCGGCGGCTCCTCCAGGCCGCGGAAGCTGGTGGTGTATTCCCCGACGCCGGGGTCCATGCCGATGTAGGCGCCGGACACCAGCGTGCCGAGTCCCGACACCCCGCCGAAGCCCAGCCGCGGCCGCACCACCCAGAAACGGGTGCCCCCGTTCAGGTGGTTGGCGGCGTCCTTCACCATGCGGACGGTCACGACGACGTTGGCGAGGTCGGGGGCGACGGCGACGCCCTCCACCGTGCCCATGTCCACGTCGCGGTAGCGCACCTTGGTCTTGCCGGCCTCCAGCCCTTCCGCCGTCTCGAAGGTGATGGTGATGGTGGGGCCGCGCTCGCTGAGCGTCTTCCAGGCCAGCCAGCCGCCGATCAGCACGGCGACGAGCGGAATCAGCCAGACCAGCTGCGGGCCGCG
>JAEZID010000456.1 GCA_023416195.1 Pseudomonadota bacterium
GTGCGGATGCCCACCATGATCGCGTCGTGGCTGGCGCGCAGCCGGTGCCCCCAGGCGCGCGCCGTCGGCCCGGTGATCCATTGCGACGCGCCGCCGTGCGTGGCGATGCGCCCGTCCAGCGTCGTCGCGGCCTTCAGCGTGTAGAGCGGCCGGTTGTCCTGGATGCGCCGGAAAAAGCCCTCGTTGAGCGCCCAGGCTTCCGCCTCGCAGACGCCCGTGACCACCGCGATCCCGGCCGCGCGCAGGCGCTCCAGCCCGCCGCCAGCCACGCGCGGGTCCGGGTCGCCGCAGGCGACGACCACCCGCGCGACGCCGGCCGCGACCAGCGCCCCGCTGCACGGCGGAGTCTTGCCGTGGTGATCGCAGGGCTCCAGGGTGACGTAGGCGGTGGCGCCGCGCGCCGAGGCCCCGGCGCGGGCCAGAGCCTCGGTCTCGGCATGGGGCCGGCCGCCCGGCTGGGTCCAGCCGCGCCCGACCACCGCGCCGTCCTTGACGAGGACGCACCCCACCGCCGGGTTCGGCCATGTGTTGCCGAGCCCCCGCGCGGCCAAAGCCAGCGCGGCGCGCATGTGACGCACATCGTTCTCGTGAACGCTGGAATGACTCGGCACGGGCATTCCCTTCCGCCCGCGCCGGTCAGCCGTGCTGGGCTTCGGGCGCGAGCTGTTCGACGAACTCGTTGAAGTCCGAGGCTTCGCGGAAGTCCTTGTAGACCGACGCGTAGCGGATGTAGGCGACCTGATCGAGGGTCTGGAGCGCCTGCATGATCATCTCGCCGATCTGCTTCGACGGGATTTCGCTCTCGCCCGAGGACTCCAGCTGGCGCACCAGGCTGTTCACCACCCGGTCGATGCGGTCGGCGTCGATCGGGCGCTTGCGCAGCGCGATGCGCATGGAGCGCAGGAGCTTTTCACGGTCGAACGGCTCGCGCTGCCCGTTGCTCTTCACCACCGTCAGCTCACGCAGCTGCACGCGCTCGAAGGTGGTGAAGCGGGCGCTGCAGCTGGGGCAGAAACGCCGCCTGCGGATCGCCGAGTTGTCTTCGGTCGGTCGCGAGTCCTTGACCTGGGTGTCCTCGTGTCCGCAGAACGGGCAGCGCATGTCCGGCCTTTCCTCCTTGGTGTCGTGTTATTTCTTGTTCACAGCGTCGGGTAGATCGGGAAGCGGCGGCACAGATCGCGTACCTGCTCCCGCACCTTCGCCTCGACGGCGGCGTTGTCGCCGGAGTTGCTGGCGGCCAGACCGTCCAGCGTCTCGACGATCATGCGCCCGACCTGCTCGAACTCCGCCACGCCGAAACCGCGTGTCGTCGCCGCCGGGCTGCCCAGGCGGACGCCCGAGGTGATGGTCGGCTTCTGCGGGTCGAACGGCACGCCGTTCTTGTTGCAGGTCATGCCGGCGTGCTCCAGGCTCGCCTCGGCGGCCTTGCCGGTCAGATTCTTCGGACGCAGGTCGACCAGAACGATGTGGCTGTCCGTGCCGCCCGACACGATGTCCAGGCCGCCGTCGATCAGCACCTTCGACAGGGCGCGGGCGTTGTCCAGGACGCTCTGCGCGTAGACCTTGAACTCCGGACGCAGCGCCTCGGCGAAGGCCACCGCCTTGGCGGCGATGACGTGCATCAGCGGGCCGCCCTGCAGGCCGGGGAAGATGGCCGAGTTGATCTTCTTGGCGATCTCTTCCTTGTTGGTCATCACCATGCCGCCGCGCGGGCCGCGCAGGGTCTTGTGGGTGGTGGTGGTGACCACGTCGGCGTAGGGGAACGGGTTCGGGTAGACGCCGCCGGCGATCAGGCCGGCGTAGTGGGCGATGTCCACCATCAGGTAGGCGCCGACCTCGTCCGCGATGGCGCGGAAACGCTCGTAGTCGAGGACGCGCGGGTAGGCGGAACCGCCGGCGATGATCAGCTTCGGCTTGTGCTCGCGGGCCAGACGCTCGACCTCGTCGAAGTCGATCCGGTGGTCGTCCTTGCGCACGCCGTACTGCACGGCCTTGAACCACTTGCCCGACATGTTCGGGGCGGCGCCGTGGGTCAGGTGACCGCCGGCCGCCAGCGACATGCCGAGGATGCAGTCGCCCGGCTGGAGCAGGGCGAGAACCACCGCCTGGTTGGCCTGGGAGCCGGAGTTCGGTTGAACGTTGGCGAAACCGCAGCCGAACAGCTTGCAGGCGCGCTCGATGGCGAGGTTTTCCGCCACGTCCACGTACTCGCAGCCGCCGTAATAGCGCTTGCCCGGATAGCCCTCGGCGTACTTGTTGGTCAGCACGGAGCCCTGCGCCTCCAGCACCGCCTGGGAGACGATGTTCTCGGACGCGATCAGCTCGATCTGCTCCTGCTGGCGGACCAGCTCGTCGCGCACCGCGCGGGCGAGTTCGGGGTCCGTCTCGGCGAGCGAAGCGGCGAAGAAGCGGCCGATCTCGGCGCGGGGATCAGCGTTGGTCACGGTCATGGAGAGCAGGTTCCTTATGTCTAGCGGCTTCTCTGGCAGCCGCGTTCGGGCCGGCGGGGCCAAGTAAAAAGCAGTTCTCGCGTCAGCCCATCTTGGCGACGCGGCGGCTGTGCCGCTCGCCGCCTTCGAAGGCGGTGTTCAGGAACACGGTGACGCAGTCCTTGGCGATCTCCGGCCCGACGATGCGGGCGCCCAGCGCCACCACGTTGGCGTCGTTGTGCTCCCGCGCCAGACGGGCGGTGGTCACGTCGTGCACCAGGGCCGCGCGAACGCCGGCGTGCCGGTTCGCCGCGATGCTGATACCGATGCCGCTGCCGCAGATCAAGATGCCGCGCTCCGCCTTGCCCCCGGTGATGGCCTCGGCCATGGCGGCGGCGAAATCCGGATAGTCCACCGACTGGGGGCCGTTGCAGCCGAGGTCGAGGATCTCGTACCCGGCCGCCGAAAGCTGTGCCCCGATCTGGGCCTTCAGCTCGTAACCGGCGTGGTCGGACGCGAGCGCGATGATGCGGGCGGTCATGAAACTGGAACTCCGTGCACGAAGAAAAGCGGCGCCGGCCCGGGCAGGACGGCGGCACGCGACGCAAACTACCAGATATCGATACGATTCGCCAGACGCACACAACGCACAGCGCCGATGCGCCAAACTCATTTGCATACTATAATATGACGCGAACAAATCGCCGCGAACTTCCCGGCATTGCCGCCTGAAAGTCGGAGTAAGCGCCCGCGCCGATTCGTTATAGGCACACGAATCGGGCAATTGCCGACTCCAACTCCGCTGGCTTTCCACAACGACGCCCCACTAGACGGCGCCTATTGGCCGGTCAGAGCGGCGAACGCCAAGCCATTTTGAGCGTTAACTGATTTACCAACGCCTTCGAAGTTCTGCGCCTTTCAAATAACTTACTTCTGTCTTGCGGAAATTATATTGACACCCAAATCACGGTATGCAACTTGGTTGCTAGGTGCCAAATGAAAAACCAGGACAACAGGCAATGAGTGACCAGCTTCGCGCCGATGTGCCCGATAACGCGCTGCTGCGGATGACCGCGGACATCGTCTCCGCCTACGTCAGCAAGAACGTTTTGCCGGCTCAGCAGATTCCCGAGGTGATCAACACGGTCTACTCGTCGCTGACCGGTCTGAACACGCAGCCGCGGGAAACTCCGGCCGAACCGCTGAAGCCCGCCGTGCCGATCCGCAAGTCGGTGACGCCTGAGTACATCGTGTGCCTGGAAGACGGTAAGAAGCTGAAGATGCTCAAGCGGCATCTGCGCTCCACCTACAACATGTCGCCGGACGAATACCGCGTCCGTTGGGGCCTGCCGCCGGACTACCCGATGGTTGCGCCGAATTACGCGGCCCAGCGTTCGGAATTCACCAAGCGAATCGGTCTGGGCCGCAGCTCCGGCCGCCAGACCCGCCGCAAGGCCGGCTGAATCCTACGCTGAATTCTACGCATTGCCTGTTACGACGCGGGCCTGATACGGACGGCGCCTGAAGGCTCCGTCCGTATCACCCTTTCAATCAATGCTATCGCATTGATCTGCCGGGTTTTACCGGCGGCGCTCAAGGGAAGCGTTCATGCGCCGCCGGTATGATACGGCACGGGCCGGTCCTTCATGGACCGGCCCGCATATGTTTTGGGATTCCGCAAAGACGGCGCCGCCTGTATCACCCGCAGGTCCGGCCGCCCGACAGGCGGCAGTTGAAGCGCTCCACATTGCGAGTCAGTTCCTGCCCGGTGATCGCGTTCTGCTCATTGAGGCACTTCAGGTAATCCATCGTCCTGTCGACGTATTCCTTCACCTCGAACTGGCAGGCGGCCATCTTGTCGGCGCTGACGAAGGTCGTGGTGTCGTCCATGCACACGGGAACACCGGGCTTTATGCAACTTGAGATGGTGGCCGCCCGCGCCTGCGACACCACCGGCAGCGCGCCGGACACGACTTCCGATACTGCCCCCGATACTGCCCCCGATACTGGCATGGCGGCCGTGATCGCCACGGCGATCGTTCGCGCGAAAGTTGCGCAACGCATGTGTTCGTCTCCCTCCGGACAGATCTTACGGGCTGCGGCCCGTTCGTTCGTCGATGGCGTTTCTACAGGCGTTACACCGCATGCGCCAGTGCCCTTCACCGCTCATAGGTCTACAGTCGGAGCTTGAGCAGTTCGCCCTAGGACCGGCCCCGCAGGTCCGGCACCGGGATGTCAGTGCTCACCATCAGCAGAAGCCAAGACTAGAATCGCGCCCCCGGTCCCGCCGGCGGGCGCGTTCCTTATGAGAAACTCAACGTTGAGTGATCTTCTTTTCGGCGGCCCGCTTCTGCACGAAGCGCAGCTTGTTGACGGCCGTCCGCTTCAGCAACTCCAGACTGCCCGAGGCCGGCCCCGCCACCGACACTTCCTCCCCGGTGGCGCCGTCGATGGCCATGACCTTCAGGTAACTGCCGACCCGATGGAACTCGAACAGGATTTCGCCTCCGCCGTTTCCAGGCGCATCTTTCCCCGACATGGTGCTCTCCGGTCCTGCGACGCCCACGAGTGAACAATCCGTTCCTATACTTTAGCACGCCGCCCGCCGTTCGGAACCCGATACGCAGAGCCCTGTTGTTCGCGCACACCCAACGTCAAGAACGCGAGGGAGCGAACAATGGCCGCCAAGACCATGCAGGATCTTCTGATCGAAGACCTGCGCGACATCTACCACGCCGAAAAGCAGATCACGAAGGCTCTGCCCAAGCTGGCCAAGGCCGCGCATTCCGAGCAGCTCCGCCAAGCCTTCGAACTGCATCTGGAGCAGACCAAGGGGCAGATCGAGCGCCTGGAGCAGGTTTTCGAGGAACTCGACACCCGCAGCCGCGGCAAGCATTGCGAAGCCATGGAAGGGCTGATCAACGAAGCGCGCGAGATTCTTGAAATGGGCCTCGCCCCGGAGGTGCAGGACGCCGCGCTGATCGCCGCCGCCCAGAAGGTGGAGCATTACGAGATCGCCAGCTACGGCACCGTCCACGCCTACGCCACCGCCTGCGGCCTGACCAAGGTGGCGCAGTTGCTGGAACAGACTCTCAACGAGGAAAAGGACACCGACAAGAAGCTGAACAGCCTGGCGATCAACGACGTCAACAAGAAGGCCATGCAGGCGGGCGGCAAGAAGGCCGCCTGACGGCCATCGCCGCACAAGGCCGCGCGCCGGGCCCCCAGCCGTGGCCGCCCGCCGTGTTTAA
>JAEZID010000508.1 GCA_023416195.1 Pseudomonadota bacterium
GCTTCGTGCTGCCGCATCTGCCGGGCCTGCGCCCGTCCTGGCTCCTGCGCCTCGGCCTGTTCCTGTACGACCATCTGGGCGGGCGGGAGAAGTTGCCCGGCACGCGCGGGCTCGACCTGCGCAGCGATCCGGTGGGCGCGCCGCTGAAACCGGGTTTCGCTCGCGCGTTCGAATATTCGGATTGCTGGGTCGACGACGCGCGTTTGGTGATTCTGAACGCGCAGGACGCGGCGCGCATGGGCGCCACCATCCACACCCGCACCCGCTTCGTGGGCGCGGTGCGCAGCGGCGGCCTGTGGACCGTGACGGTGGAGGACGGGCAGAGCGGCCAGCGCTTCACCCTCCGCGCCCGCGCCTTGGTCAACGCGGCCGGGCCGTGGGTGGCCAGCGTGCTCGACCAGGGCATGCACGGCCGCGTCGACGCGCGCATCCGGCTTGTCCAGGGGTCGCACATCATCGTGCCGAAGCTGTTCGACCACGACCGCTGCTACATCTTCCAGAACGCCGACAAGCGCATCGTCTTCGCCATCCCCTACGAGCGGGATTTCACGCTGATCGGCACCACCGACCGCGACTACGAGGGCGACCCGGCCTTCGTCCACGCCTCGGAGGAGGAGGTCGCCTATCTCTGCGCCGCCGCCGGGGAGTATTTCGCCAAGCCGGTCCGTCCGTCCGACGTGGTGTGGACCTACTCCGGCGTCCGGCCGCTCTACGACGACGGTGCGTCCCAGGCGCAGGCGGCGACGCGCGACTATGTGCTGGCGCTGGATGCGCCGGACGGGGCGCCGCCGCTGCTCAGCATCTTCGGCGGCAAGATCACCACCTACCGCCGGTTGGCCGACGCCGCCATCGCCAAGCTGGCTCCGCACCTCCCGAAACTTACCGAAGCCAACAATTGGTCGAGCGCGGGAACGTTGCCCGGCGGCGACTTCCCGGCGGACGGGTTCGAGACTTTGGTCGGGGACCTGCGCGCCCGATACCCGTTTCTGGCGGCGGACCATGCCCGGCGGCTGGCGCGCGCCTACGGAACGAAGACAGCCGCGATCCTGGACGGGGCCAAGCGGGCCGAGGATCTGGGACGCGACTTCGGGGCGACGCTGACCGAGGCCGAGGTCCGCTATCTGATGCGCGAGGAATGGGCGCAGACCGCCGCCGACGTGGCATGGCGCCGCTCCAAGCTGGGGCTGCGGCTGAGCGCCGAGCAGCTGCGGGCGCTGGACGAGTTCATGGCCGAGCGGATCAGCGAAGCGCGCGCTTCGGATGCGGCGGAGTAGGGGGGGGAATGAATCGGTGACCCTGGTTCTGGATCAGGTCAGCAAGCATGTCGGCGGGCACGTTCACATCGAGAACGTGTCGCTGACGCTGGAGCGGGGATCGCTGAACGTCCTGCTCGGGCCGACCCTGTCGGGCAAGACCTCGCTGATGCGGCTGATGGCCGGGCTGGACGCGCCGAGCGCCGGCCGCGTGCTGGTGGACGGCAAGGACGTGACCGGCCTGCACGTCCGCAAGCGGTCGGTGGCGATGGTCTACCAGCAGTTCATCAACTACCCCTCCCTGACCGTCTACGAGAACATCGCCTCGCCGCTGCGGGTCGCGCGCCGGCCGAAAGAGGAGATCGACCGCAAGGTGCACGAGGCGGCAAGGCTGCTGAAGCTGGAACCCTATCTCGACCGCACGCCGCTGCACCTGTCCGGCGGGCAGCAGCAGCGCACCGCCATCGCCCGCGCGCTGGTCAAGGACGCGCAGCTGGTCCTGCTGGACGAGCCGTTGGCGAACCTCGACTACAAGCTGCGCGAGGAATTGCGGGAGGAACTGCCGAAGATCTTCGGGGCGTCCGGCGCCGTGTTCGTCTACGCGACCACCGAACCGACCGAGGCGCTGCTGCTGCGTGGCAACACGGCGACGCTGTGGGAAGGACGGCTGGCGCAGTTCGGGCGGACGCCGGACGTCTACCGCCGCCCGGCCAACATCACCAGCGCACGAGTCTTCTCCGACCCGCCGCTCAACACCATGCGGGTGCACAAGCGGGGGCTCCAGCTGGTGCTGGCGACGGGGGAGCATGGGCTGGCGCGCGGCGTGCTGGCCGAACTGCCGGACGACCACTACACCATCGGCTTCCGCGCCGATCACCTGTACCTGACCCGGCCCGACCCGGAGGCCATCGCGCTCATCGGCACGGTGGCGGTCAGCGAGATCACGGGTTCCGAAAGTTTCGTGCACATCGACCTGCCCCGCGCCGACGGCGGCAGTGACCGCTGGGTCGCCGTCACGCGCGGCGTGCTGGAGGTGGAGCCCGGCGAGCGGATCGAGTGCTTCATCGACCCGCGCCGCCTGTTCGTCTTCGGGCACGACGGCAGCCTCGCGGCGGCCCCGCCGCTGGTCATGGCGGCGTGAGGGGAGGGGAGCCATGGCGCGCATCGAATTGCAGAACCTCGCCCACAGCTACGTCGCCAACCCGGCCGGCGAGAAGGACTACGCGCTGAAGCCCATGACCCATGTGTGGGAACAGGGCGGGGCCTACGCTCTGCTGGGGCCGTCGGGCTGCGGCAAGACCACGCTGCTGAACATCATCTCCGGCCTGCTGACGCCCAGCGAGGGGCGGGTGCTGTTCGACGGCAAGGACGTGACCAACCTGCCGACCGAGGCGCGCAACATCGCCCAGGTCTTCCAGTTCCCGGTCGTCTACGACACCATGACCGTCTACGAGAATCTCGCCTTCCCGTTGCGCAACCGTGGCCTGCGCGGGGCGGCGGTGGACGCGCGGGTGCGGGAGATCGCCGACCTGCTCGACCTCACGCCCGACTTGAAGCAGCGGGGGCGGGGCCTGACGGCGGATGCCAAGCAGAAGATCTCGCTGGGGCGCGGGCTGGTCCGTCCGGACGTGGCCGCCATCCTGTTCGACGAGCCGCTGACCGTCATCGACCCGCACCTGAAATGGGAGTTGCGCTCCAAGCTGAAGGCGCTGCACCGCGCGCTCGACCTGACCATGATCTACGTGACCCACGACCAGACGGAGGCGTTGACCTTCGCCGACAAGGTCGTGGTGATGCACGACGGCGGTGT
>JAEZID010000589.1 GCA_023416195.1 Pseudomonadota bacterium
TTGCCTGCGGGAATCCCCGTCGATGCGCCTGTTCGCCGATCTGGCGGGTTGCTGGCGCGCGACGCGGGACGGGGTGCTGCGGCTCGACGACATGGCGCGGCTGCCGGACCGGTGTCCCTGGCCGTCCTTGGCGGATCTGATCGCGGACGCCGAAAACAGCCTCGCCGAACGGCGCTATCTGCCGGCGGCGTGATGGCCCGCCGGATCGCAACCGGCGGCGTCGGATATGGAAAAGGCCGGACAGAGGAAGCTGTCCGGCCTTTTCCTTGTCACCGCGAAAACGGTCCTTACGACAGGAAGTCCTCGCGGATCGGGGTGAAGATGTCGAGCAGCACGCCGGGCTCCAGCGCCACGACGCCGTGCAGGGCGTTGGACGGCACCATGTAGCCGTCGCCGACGCCGAGCCGCTGGGTGCGGCCCTCGATGGTCACGTCGAAGGTCCCCTTCTCCACCACCGCGCACTGGACGTGCGGGTGGCGGTGGAGAGGGCCGACGGCGCCGGTCTCGAACTCGACCCGCACCATCATCATGGCGTCGTTGTAGCCCAGGATCTTGCGGCGCACGCCGTCGCCCAGATCGGTCCATTCGACGGCGGCGTCCTTGACGAAAACGTCTGTGGTCATGTTCCCCCTCCCGGTGCTCAGCGGGCCAGCCAGCCGCCGTCCACCGGCAGGATCGTGCCGTGGACGTAGTCGGAGGCGTCGGAGGCCAGGAACACGGCCGGCCCGCCGAGGTCCGACGGAACGCTCCAGCGGCCGGCCGGGATGCGGCCGAGGATCTCGGCGGAACGCTGCTCGTCGGCGCGCAGGGCGGCGGTGTTGTTGGTCGCCACATAGCCGGGCGCGAGGGCGTTCACGTTGATGCCCTTGCTCGCCCATTCGCAGGCCAACAGCTTCGTGATGCCGGCGACGCCGCTCTTGGAGGCCGTGTAGGACGGCACGCGGATGCCGCCCTGGAAGGACAGCATGGAGGCGATGTTGATGATCTTGCCCTTGCGGCCTTCGCCGATGGCGTAGCGGCCGAAAGCCTGGCAGAGGAAGAACACCGTCTTGACGTTGATGTTCATCACCAGATCCCAGTCGGCCTCGGTGAAGTCCACCGCGTCGGCGCGGCGGATCAGGCCGGCGTTGTTGACCAGGATGTCCAGCCTGCCGAAGGTGCCGACCGCCTCTTCCACCAAACCGGGAACCGGCGCGATGCTGGTCAGGTCGGCCTTGATGGCGTGGAACTTGCGGCCGGCGGCCTCGACGAGGCCCCTGGTCTCGTCCAGCGGGACGATGTCCACCGCCGCGATGTCGGCGCCGGCCTGGGCGAGGGCCACGGCGATGCCCTGGCCGATGCCGGTGTTGGCGCCGGTGACCAGAGCCACCTTGCCGGAAAGATCGAAGGGATGTGCCTGGGTCATGGTCGTTTCCTCAAATCCCGTGTCTCACGCCCGTGCCCCGGATCAGCGCAGGGTTTCCATGGCGACGAAGTCCATGTCGGTGAAATCCTGGTTGTCGCCGGCCATGGCCCAGATGAAGGTGTAGTTGTGGGTGCCGACGCCGCTGTGGATCGACCAGCTGGGGGAGATCACCGCCTGCTCGTTGGCGACCACGATGTGACGGGTCTGGTCCGGCTCGCCCATGAAGTGGAAGACGCGCGCCGATTCCGGCAGGTCGAAGTAGAAATAGACCTCGCAGCGCCGGTCGTGGGTGTGGCACGGCATGGTGTTCCACATGTTGTTCGGCTTCAGCACGGTCATGCCGAGCACGAGTTGCGCGGTCTTGCAGACGTCCGGGTGGATCATCTGGAAGATGGTGCGCTCGTTCGACTGCGCCGGGTCGCCAAGGTGGACCTGCTTGGCCTGGGCGGCCGAGATCTTCATGGTCTCGAAGCGGGCGTGGGCGGGCGCGCTGTTCAGGTAGAACTTGGCCGGGTTAGCGCGGTCCAGGCTCTCGAAGCGCACGTCCTCGCTGCCCATGGTGATGTAGAGGCAGTCGCGCGTATCCAGATCGAACACCGCGCCGTCCACGATCACGCGGCCGGGGCCGCCGACGTTGACCGCGCCCAGCTCACGGCGCTCCAGGAAGGTCTTGGAGCCGATAGCCTTGGCCGATTCCAGCGCCAGCGGGCCGGCCACCGGCATGGCGCCGCCGACGACGAAGCGGTCGATGTGGCTGTAGGTCAGCACGATCTCGTCCGCCTCGAACAGGGCGGGGACCAGGAAATGGTCGCGCAGCTTCTGGGTGTCGTAGGAGCGGACGTCGTCCTGGTGGGAGGCGTGCCGAACGTCGATCTTCATGGATGGTTTCCTCACAAGGTCGTTGAAGCCGGTGAACCGGCGAAGAAAACGGGATTCAATCCCTGGGCGTGCGGAATGGAGGTCAGCAGACCGTCGAGATGCGCGTTCATGCGGGCCTCGGCCCGCTCGGCGTCGCCATCGGCGATGGCGTCGACGATGGCCGCGTGTTCCGCGATGACGTGGCCCACGCGGCCCGGCTCGGGCAGAGTCAGGCGGCGGTAGCGGTCGACCTGCACCTTCACCTGCTGGGCGAAGCTCCACAGGCCGGGGTAGCCGGCCATTTCGGCGATCAGGCCGTGGAAGACCTCGTCGGCCTCGTGAAAGGCGTTCAGGTCGCCGGCCGCCTCGGCCTCCTGCTGCTGGACCAGATTGGCGCGGAGCGTGGCGATCCGGCTGCCGGTGGCGCGCCGGGCGGCGTGACGCACGGCGCTGCCTTCCAGCGCGGAGCGGATCACGATGGCTTCCGGCAGGGCGTCCACCGGAATGCGGGCGACGAAGGTGCCGGACTGCGGAAAGATCTCCACCAGCCCGTCGCCGGCCAGACGCAGCAGCGCCTCCCGCACCGGGGTGCGGCTGACGCCGTACTGCTCGGCGACGAGCTTTTCCACGATGGCCTCGCCGGGCATGCGCCGCATCTCGACGATGTCGGCGCGCAGTTCCCGGTAGATGGCCGCCGTGGCGGTCGAACCCCGCGTCGGCGCCCGCGCGGTCGTCGGGACGGCGCGCAAGGGCGTTCGGGTGGTGGCGGGTCTTGGCCTTGCCGAGGGAATCATGATGCACCTTGCTGCCGGACGCCCACTGGGAAAAGCATACTAATATATTAGCGCGGCGCGCAAGCCAGGAGATAGCCCCTGCTCCAACATTTTCAAGGTGGCGAGGTATGGGAGCGCCGAAATCGGGACGCCCCACCGCTTACCCGATCTTTCTCGGTGCGCCATTTTGTGCGCAAATGGATTCCGAGCCCGATTGGACTTGCGCCCAAGCTGATATATTTGTAGTTTTCCTACAGTCTCATCGGCGCTGGCCGACAGCGCACGGACGGCCCCATTCGCCGAAGCTTGGATGCGGATGACGGGTCCCGCCGCCCGCCCTTCTTCTTGCGGAGCTTGCTTCGATATGACCACGGCATCCCCCACCCGCCGCTACCGGCAGACCAAGGTCGTCGCCACGCTGGGGCCGTCCTCCTCCTCGCCGGAGATGATCCGCGCCCTGTTCGACGCCGGGGTGGACGTCTTCCGCCTTAACTTCAGCCACGGCAGCCACGAGGACCACGGCGAGCGCGTGCGCGCGCTGCGTGCGCTGGAGCGCGCCACCGGCCGCCCCGTCGCCATCATGGCCGATTTGCAGGGGCCGAAGCTGCGCCTGGGCAGGTTCGCCAACGGCCCCGTCGCGCTGAAGGCCGGGCAGCGCTTCCGCCTCGACCTTTCCACCGAACCCGGCGACGAACGCCGGGTCGGCATGCCGCACCCGGAGATCTTCGCCGCCCTGATGCCGGACACCGATCTGTTGCTGGACGACGGCAAGGTTCGCCTGCGCGTGGTGGACTGCGGCCCCGACTTCGCCGAGACCGTCGTCGTGTCCGGTACCCGGCTGTCCGACCGCAAGGGCGTGAACGTGCCCGACGTGGTGCTGCCGCTGTCGCCGCTGACCGCGAAGGACCGCGCCGATCTCGCCTTCGCGCTCGACCAGGGCGTGGACTGGATCGCGCTCAGCTTCGTGCAACGGCCGGAAGACGTGGCCGAGGCCCGCAAGCTGATCGACGGGCGCGCGGCGCTGCTGTCCAAGATGGAGAAGCCCCAGGCGATCCAGCATCTGGAGCGCATCGTCGAGCTGTCGGACGGCGTCATGGTGGCGCGCGGCGACCTGGGCGTCGAACTGCCGCCGGAAGACGTGCCGACCATCCAGAAGCGCATCGTCCGCGAGGCGCGCCGCGCCGGCAAGCCGGTGATCGTCGCCACGCAGATGCTGGAGTCGATGATCTCCGCCCCGGCCCCGACCCGCGCCGAGGCGTCGGACGTGGCGACCGCCATCTTCGACGGCGCCGACGCGGTGATGCTGTCGGCCGAGACGGCCTCCGGCGCCTATCCCATCGAGGCGGTGTCGATCATGGACCGCATCGCGCGGCGGGTGGAGCATGACCCGCTCTACCGCACCATGATGGACGCCCAGCACCCCGACCCGCAGGAGACGGCGGCCGACGCCATCACGGCGGCGGCCCGGCAGGTGGCGCACACCATCCACGCCGCGGCCATCGTCACCTACACCACCAGCGGGTCCACCACGCTGCGCGCCGCGCGCGAGCGGCCGGAGGTGCCGATCCTCTGCCTGACCGCCACGGTGGCCGCCTCGCGCCGCCTCGTGCTGGCCTACGGCGTGCACAGCGTCCTGACCGAGGACATCCGGAACTTCTCCGACATGGTGCACAAGGCCACGCGCATCGCCTACGCGCACGGGCTGGCCGAGGACGGGCAGCGCCTCGTCATCACGGCCGGGGTGCCCTTCGGCATGCCGGGGTCCACCAACATCCTGCGCATCGCCTGGGTCGACCGCCCCAGCCTGCCGGCCGGCCAGCAAGACCGCGCCGCACAGGAACGGCCGCAAGGCCCAGCCGTTTCGCAACAGGCCGATTTGCAACAAGCCGACCTGTTCCAGGCAGACGCGGCCCTGGCCGACGCCTGATGCGCGGAAGGCGGGCGCCGACGGCCCCCGCCGAGAGCCGGCGAAGAAGGCCATATAAGCCGAAAGCGGGTGCAAATTCGCTTTCGGCCACACATATCGACCATTCGCCTGTTTGATCATCCGTCGTCCACCAACAGCAGCACACCGCCATGACACACATCTCCCCCACACACGCGCCCGCCGCCCCCCTCGCCGGAGCGTCCGTCCGTGGCTGGGTCCATTCGGTCGAAACGGGTGGCACGGTGGACGGGCCGGGCATCCGTTACGTGCTGTTCCTGGCCGGTTGCCCGCTGCGCTGCCAGTACTGCCACAACCCCGACACCCGCCACATGCACGACGGCACGCCGACCTTCTCGACCGACGTGCTGGCGGAACTCGCCTCCTACGCCCCCTTCCTGAAGCGCGCCCACGGCGGCCTGACGATCAGCGGCGGCGAGCCGCTGGTCCAGCCGGAATTCTGCGCCGCCCTGTTCCACGGGGCCAAGCGGTTGGGCCTGCACACCGCACTCGACACCTCCGGCTTCCTCGGCAGCCACGCCGACGACCACCTGCTGGCCGACGTCGATCTCGTCCTGCTCGACATCAAGGCCTTCAAGGAGGCCACCTATCGCAAGCTGACCGGCGTGCCGCTTCGCCCGACGCTGGAGTTCGCCGAGCGTCTGTCGCTGCTGCGCAAGCCGATCTGGCTGCGCTACGTCCTCGTCCCCGGCCTGACCGACGACCTTCAGGAGGTCGAAGGTTTGGCCGAGTTCGCCGCCGGGCTGGAGGTGGTCGAGCGCGTCGACGTGCTGCCCTTCCACAAGATGGGCGAGTTCAAGTGGCGCGAGCTGGGCCTGCCCTATACGCTGGCCGATACCGAGCCGCCCTCGGCCGAACTGACCGCGCGCGTGCGCGACCTGTTCCGCGCGCGCGGCCTGACCGTGGCCGCATAAGGACCGCCCGATGGACACGCATCGCACGCCCGTACCGGAGAGCCCCCTTCCGCCGCCGGTGCTGGACGCCCGCCTGCCCGACGCCATCGCGCTGGCCGCCGAGGATCTGGGCGTCAAGAAGGCGCACTACGACACCGCCACGCTGTTCGCCCTGGCGGTGCTGGCCGGCGCCTTCATCGCGCTGGGCGGGCTGTTCGCCACCGTCACCATGTCCGGGGCGGAGGGGATGCTGCCCTACGGCCTGACCCGGCTGCTGGGCGGGCTGGTCTTCTCGCTGGGGCTGGTGCTGGTCATCGTCGGCGGGGCGCAGCTGTTCACCGGCGACACGCTGATGGTGATGGCCTGGGCGAGCGGGCGGCTGACCACCGGCGCGATGCTGCGGGTGTGGACGACCGTGTGGGTCGGCAACTTCGTCGGCGCGGCCGGAACGGCGGTTCTGGTGTTCCTGTCCGGGCAGTACACGTTCGGGCACGGGGCGGTGGGGGCGCAGGCGCTCTATTTCGCCACGGCCAAGGCGGGGTTGCCGATGGGGCAGGCCTTTTTCCTAGGCATCCTGTGCAACGTGCTGGTCTGTCTGGCGGTGTGGCTGGCGCTCGGCGCGCGCAGCGTGTCGGACAAGATCCTGGCGATCGTGTTCCCGGTCAGCGCCTTCGTGGCGGCGGGGTTCGAGCACTGCGTGGCGAACATGTACTTCGTGCCGCTGGGGCTGCTGATGCAGTGGGGGGCGCCGGACGCCTTCTGGGCCGACCTTGGCCGCGCGGCGCCGTCCATCCCGGTCGGCGGCTTCCTGCTGAACCTCGCGGCGGTGACGCTGGGCAACTGGATCGGCGGCGCGCTGCTCGTCGGCGGCGTCTACTGGTTCATCTACCGCCGCCCAAGCCGCCGCACGCACCACTGATGTCGACGGCATCACGCGAAAAGGGCGCCGGAAGCGATCCGGCGCCCTTTTTCGTTCGGCGGGAACCTGCGGACGGCGAGGCTTACGCCTCCACGCCCGACAGCCGGCCGCCGGCCGGCCGGGAATGACCGGTCCCGGCGGAGAAGAGGCGGCGGAACAGCGTCTTCAGATACTGGGCGCGCATCTCCTCGGTCTGGCGGCGGATGGGACTTGCGCCGGCAGCTGATATACTAGTATAAACACGATTGCGGCGACGCGACAGGGCTGCGGGGCGCACCTGACCGAACAATGCCCCGACGTTGAGGAGGCAAGCTCATAATGTCCGTCGATCTCTGGGCCGAGATGGCCGCGCTTGGGCAGGTCGTCGCCATCGACCTCGTGCTGGCCGGCGACAACGCCATCGTGGTCGGCATGGCCGCCGCCGCCGTTCCGGCGGAGCAGCGGAAGAAGGTCATCCTCTGGGGCATCAGCGCGGCCATCGTCCTGCGCATCCTGTTCGCCCTGATGACCACCCAGCTGCTGGCGATCATCGGCCTGACGCTGGCCGGCGGCGTTCTGCTGCTGTGGGTCTGTTGGAAGATGTTCCGCGAACTGCGTGCCGGCGGGGAGGACGAGGTCACCCCCGACGAGGCCATGGACGCCCCCGACGTCCTGCCGCAAGCCGCCGCCATGGACAACAACACCGCCATCGCCGCCGCGGCCGGCGCGGCGACGGTCGGCGCGGCGGTCTGGCAGATCGTGGTGGCCGACGTGTCGATGTCGCTCGACAACGTTCTGGCGGTGGCCGGTGCCGCCAAGGAGCACCCGACCATCCTGGTGATCGGGCTTCTGCTGTCCGTGGCGCTGATGGGTGCGGCGGCCAACGTCATCGCGCGCCTGCTCCACAAGCATCGCTGGATCGGCTGGATCGGCCTTG
>JAEZID010000596.1 GCA_023416195.1 Pseudomonadota bacterium
TCTTCCGGTACACAAAAAAGCCGCCGCAAGGCGGCTTTTGTGCTTTCGGGCACTTGCGTCAGTGCCGCTTTCCCTTCGGTTTCCGCTTCGATTTCGCCGCCGGCTTGGTCATGGCTTTGGCCAGGGCCGCCTGATTGCGCTTGGCTGTGGCCGAGATCATTCCGGTCCAGAAGCCGGCCGCCTGATTGGCCGCGCGGTTCGCCATGGATAGCCAGAGGCTGCGGGGACTGCCCTTCATCGAGATCCTCCTTTCGGTTCATCCCGACAACAGCGCTCCACCCTGATCGGTTCATGCGGCCGGCGCATGGACGCTTCCATGATCGGCCGGCCGTATGCCCCTTTCGCACAGCGCACAGCAATGTGCCTTCGGTATCACTCCCTTCCCGCCGTTGCCGGGCGCTGTGATGCGCGCAAGTCTCAAGGACCGTCGATATCGAAGGGGGAATGGGAATGCCGCCAACCGAACGCGCCAGGACCTTGAGCCGGAAGCTGCGGGCGCGGTTTCGCATCGATCTGTATTCTTGCGTGGCCGAGCGGGACTTCGAACGCCAGCTGGCCGACGCGATCCGGTCCGCCGAGGAGGCCGCCTTCCACCGTGGGCAGGAGTTCCTGCGCCAGCGGCTGGAGCGGGTCGCGCGGGAATGCGAGGCTGATGGAAGCGATGTGGCGGAGGGCATCGAGACCGCTTTGCGCGCGCCGCCGGAGGAGGGCGAACGGGCGGCCTGACACGGCTAACCCGTTGCCGCATCGAACATTTTCCGATGAAAATACGGCAGGATTGCTGTCTGATGTTGGTCACACCGCGATTCAGATCCGGTTAACCATGCCCGCCTAGGGTCGGGCGCCTTTGCTGCACCGCGGCATTCCCGCAGATCAAAGGCGACCGACCATGGTCTTCCTGTTCGACTATCTGCCGACCCTGTCCCTGATTGCGGTGACGGGTCTCGCCGGTCTGGCGTTTGGCACCCTGTCCACGCTCCTGTCCGACCGCCGGATGATCCTGGCCGTGCAGGCGGTGGCCGGTGCGCTGTTCATGGTTCATTTCCTGTGCCTGGGCGCGCAGACGGGCATGCTGATGTGCGCCCTGGGTCTGGTGCAGCTTGCCACGGCCTATCCGGAAAAGCGCCCGCGCTGGCTCGGCGTGGTCTTCGCGCTGACCGTTCCGGCGGCGCTGGCGGTGGCCGCGCTGACGTGGCAGGGGCCGATGTCGGCCCTGTCGGCGGCGGGCTTCGTGCTGAGCACGGTCGGCCGCTGGCAGGATTCGGTCGGAACGATGCGGAAGTTCTTCCTGACCGCGACGGTGGTCGGCGCCGGGCACAACATCCTGGCCGGCTCCGCCTTCGGGCTCGGTTCCGACGCGCTGGCGCTGTCCGGCCACCTGTGGAGCCTGTGGCGCGACCGCGCCGAGGAGCGCCGCCTCGCCTTGGCCGCCTGACGCGGAGGGTGCAAGGGAGGCGGCGCCTCCCTTGGTTCCCGCTTCAGCGGCCCCTGGTTCAGCGTTTGGCTTCCGCCACGCCGGCCGTTTCCTTGCGCTCCAGATAGGTCTTGGTCATCTGGGGCAGGCGCTGTTCCAGCCAGCCGGCCATCTCCAGCTCCTCGTTCAGGCTTTGCTGGAGCGTCCGGGCGATCTCGGCTTCGCCGACCTGTTCGGCCGCCGCGATGAGCGCGCGGTAGTTGGCGATCTCGAAATGCTCGAACGAATAGTTGAAGACCGCCGCCTTGACGATCTCGTCGCTGGCGACGACGCCGGACAGCGACTGCGCGTTGCCGATCAGCATCGAAATGCCGGTCTTGATGGCCGACGTGTCGGTGCCAAGCTGTTGCAGGCACTGTTTCAGGCGGTCGGCCTGCCGGTTCGACACCTCGATGTGTTCCTGAACCTTGGCGAGCACCTCGGGATAGTTCTTGATGCGTTCGGCCTGCCGTTCCAGCATCTCGACCGCCTGGCTTTCCATCGCGTAGGCATCGCGCAGCCAGTCGATCAGTGTGTCCTTGCTGTTGGCCACGTTGTCTCTCCCTCGTTTCGAAAGCGGAACGCCGTTGGAGCGTCCGTTCCGAACAACAGGGGCCGGCCCATTCCGTCACCATAAGGTACAAGGAACCTTCGGCGCGGCCGGGGGTTGTCCGATCGAAAGGGCGGCATGCCAGGGAGACCGGACATGATGGGCAAGGACGAGATCGTCGATACGCTCAACGATCTCATTCGCATCGTCGAGGACAGCCACGAAGCCTACCGTCAGGCGGCGGAAACGGCGACGGAGGACGATCTCAAGGCGCTGTTCAACGACTTGGCGGCCCAGCGCGGCGCCATCGTCCGCGAGCTGCAACGGCTGGTCGCGGAGCAGGGCGGGGCGCCGGACATGGGCGGCACCGTGCTGGGCGGCGCGCACCGTTTCTTCCTGGAACTGAAGTCCACCGTGCTCGGCCACGACCGCGCCGCCATCCTGGGGGAGGTGGAGCGGGGCGAGTCCGAATGCGTCCGCCGCTACGACGAGGCGCTGGCGAAGGAACTGCCGCTGCCGATCACCGCCGTCGTCGCGCAGCATCTGGACCGCATCCGGGTGGACCGCGACCGCATGGCCATGCTGCGGGGGGAAGTCGCTTAAGCGTTGGCGGCCCGGCGGACGTCGAGTTCGGCCAGCAGGGCGCGCTTGTCGGCCTCTTCCATGCCCTTCCACGCCTTGATCTCCGCCAGCGTGCGCAGGCAGCCCAGGCAGTGGGAGCGGTCCGCGGTGAGCTTGCAGACGCTCACGCAGGGGGACGGAACGGCATCGCTTTCGGCATCGACGGACATACGGACTTCCAAAAAAGAAAACGGGGCGGCCATGCGCCGCCCCGTCCTCTAACACCGGGTCCGGACCGTTCTCAATCCGAAATGTTCGGCGGGTCGGGATCGTCGTCCCAGCCTTCCTTCGGCGCCGGGTAGCGTTCCAGCCACTGGCGGACCAGCGCGACGTGGCCGGCTTCCTCCTCCGCGAACTCGCGGGCGAGGCGGGCGACCTCCGGGTCCTTCGTCTCGGCCGCGACCGACGCGTAGTACTTGTTGCCCTGCGTTTCGCTGAGCAGCGCCATCTTCAGGGCATGGTGCGGCTGCATCAGGTAATGCGCGTGCTCGAAGCTCGCGGCCTCCGGCGACTCGTTGGTCGCGTCCCACTGGAACTCCCACGGGGCGACCTTGGGCAGGGGGCCGAACGCTTCGGCGATCTGCCGAACCTCCTCCGCGTGCTTGCGCGAGTAGTGGGCGAGGTCGCGGAACAGCTTGGCGACGTCCACGTTGTTGTGGGCCTCCATGCTGTCGGCCAGCTCCACGTAACGGTCGGCGGCCTCGTTCTCCAGCTCCAGGGCGTGGGCCAGGAACAGGCCGACGTTGGCGGCGCCGTTCAGAACCGTCGTCTTCATACCGCGAAGCCCTCCTCGATCTGGGCGATGGTGCCGGTCACGGCCGACGCCGGTTGGAACGGCCGGCGGTTGCCGGCGAGGAAGATGCCGAGGCCGAAACCGTCGTCCTCCAGAACCGCGCGCATCGCCGCGTTCGGGTCGTCGGTCGGCTCGCGGCCGTAGGGGTGGACCGTGCTCTTCCAGCCGCGCTGTTCCGGGCGGAAGGTGACGCAGGGGCTGAGGACGTGGATCACCGAGAAGCCGGGGTGCTTCACGCCCTCGACGATCAGGCGCGCCACCTCGTTCGGGTCGCCGGAAAAGCCGCGCGCCACGAAATTGGCGCCGCAGGCCAGCGCCAGCGCGACCGGCTGGATCGGGTTCACGCCCGGACCTTCCGGCGTCAGCTTGCTCTCGCACCAGTCGGCTTCGGTGGTGGGGGACGCCTGCCCCTTGGTCATGCCGTACACCTGGTTGTCCATGACGATGTAGGTCATGTCCACGTTGCGCCGGCAGGCGTGCAGGAAGTGGTTGCCGCCGATGGAGAAGCCGTCGCCGTCGCCGCCGAAGATCAGCACGTTCAGTTCGGGCCGGGCCAGCTTCACGCCCGAGGCCACGGCCAGCGAACGGCCGTGCACGGTGTGATAGCCGTAGACGCTGGTGTAGGCGGGAATGCGCGACGAGCAGCCGATGCCCGACACCACCACGGTGTTGTGACGCTCCATCCCCATGTTGGCCATGGCGCGGGTGATGCCGGCCAGCACGGAATAGTCGCCGCAGCCGGGGCACCAGATCGGCTTCACGTCGGACTTGTAGTCGTGCGGCGTGGGGGCCGGCGCGTTCTCGGTCAGATGCGTGTCCATGGTTTTCGTGCTCCGGCCGGTCAGATCAGGGAAACGAGCGTCTCGTGCACCTCGCGGGCGCGGATCGGCAGCGGGCCGGGGCGGCTGAACACCGACACCGCGCCCGGCAGGTCGTAATGCGCCCGCAGGAACTTGTGGAACTGGGCGCCGTGCGTCTGCTCGACGACCAGGACCTT
>JAEZID010000095.1 GCA_023416195.1 Pseudomonadota bacterium
GGGCTGGGGCGCCGGTTCGGGCTGCGCCTGCGGAGGCTGGGCGTAAGCGGGCTGCGAATAACTCGGCTGGGCCATGGCGGGCGGCGGGGTCGGCGCGCCGCCGTAATTGGCCGGTTCGGTCGGGCGCGGGCGCTGGGCGCTGCCGACGCCGCTGCCGATGATCTCGATGCTGCGGGTGCGGATCTTCGGCTGATCCTGGCCCTGCTCCTGGCCCGCCGCAGGAGCCTGCGGCGTCCCGACCACGTCGCGCAGTTCGTCCACGGTCGGCGGGCGCTCGAACATCATGACCTTGGCGTTGCCCGATCCCTCCACGGTCTGCGCCAGCGCCGGCCCGGCGCAGGCGGCGGCTAGGACCGGCAGCGCCACGCGGCTCAGGAGACGAAGACTGGTCTTGGACATCGGAGCCCTCCTAATGACAAGGTCGTGGGTGGTCATGTCCCCTGTCTACCCCCACCCGCCGGCTCCCCGCTGTGAGCCGGCCAACAGCTCGCCGCCGATTCTCACCGCATGGCCGACACCGCCGGCATCACCTGCACCGACATCTGCTTCGATTTCACGCTCGTTCCCTGGATGCTGCCGTAGGCGCCCAGAACGTCGGCCAGCGTCGCGCCGGGGATCGGCTGCAAGTCCTCGGTCTTGTACCGTCCGGGGATGCGCGTGCCGATCTCGTCGCGGGAGACGACGCAGGCGATCGTCTCGGCAGCACCAGGGCGGTCCATGCGCAGGTTGAAGGGCTTCTGGGCGCCCGGCGGCACCTCGGCCTGCTGGTTGGCCTGGAGGAAGGCATCGGGCTGGAAGCGGTTCGGGAAGATGCGCGCCACCGACCCGCCGGCGTCCTGATAGTAGCAATAGACGAAGCCGTCCGCCGTCGGCTGCACGCGCACCACCAGCGCCTCGCCCACGCGGTAGCGGGGCTGCGGCCCCCGTTCGGAGGTCAGGATAATGTCGGGCGAGGCGGCCGCCCCCGCCGGGGGAGCGGCGCGCGGCAGCCCCTCCCCGCCCGCGTTGGAGACCGACTGGATGCGTGCGGTCTGCCCGGCGCGGCCGGAGGGCTGGGCCAGCATGCGCTGGTACAGGTCGAAGTCGATGCGGCCGGTGGCGATCAGGTCATGGTCGGCCTGATAGCGGGACACCGCGTCGCGCGTGCTCTCGTCGAGCTGCCCGGTGTCCGATCCCTGATAGTAGCCTTCAGAGGCCAGCACGCGCTGCACGTAGGCCACGCGCTGCGACGGCGCCATGCCGTCGAACCAGTCCCGCGCCTGGGCGGTGAAGGCCGGGTTGGTCTGGTCGATGCCCAGGCATTGCCAGTAGGGGGTGCGGGTCATCTTGCCCAGGACCTCGATGGTGCTGAGTTCGACCAGCGTCCGCACCGCCTGGTGCAGCCCTTCGGACTTGTTGAGCGAGACGTTGAAGGACAGGCCCGCCTTGCCGACCACCGCGCCCGCGTCGGCGCCCTTGCCCGACGAGACGACGGCGAGCGAGTTGCTGGCCGACAGGCCGGGGATAATCTGGCGGGTCGCCAACTCGCCGATGTTCAGGTCCACGGAGATGACCGACATCACCTGATCGGCGGAGATGCCGAGATCGACGGTCGGCAGTGAGATGCCGGCGCTCGCCGCCTCGCTCACCACATTGTCGTCCAGCTGCGTGATGGCGCCGCGGATGTAGTAGGACGGCGCGCGGAAGTTCGGCTGGACGCCGATCATCCAGTACAGCGCGTTCACGTCGTCCAGCGTCGGTTCGAAATCCACGAAGCGGAAGGCGCCCGACCGTTCCGACATGCGGGACACGGCGGTGATCAGCATTTCCTTGGTGCCGCCGGCCACCTTGCCGGTGGCGTCGGGGATGCCGTTCGACGTGATGAAGATGTCGCGCTTGCCGTGGTTCCACATCAGCGTGTCCATGCAGCGCAGCGCCTCGGTGAAGCTGGAGACGGTGCGCACAGCCGGGGTCTTGGGCTGCTGCACCACCGTCGCCTTCTCGCCCGACGTCACGCAGGCCCCCAGCAGCAGGACCGACGCGGCGGCCAATGCCTTCGGGATCGACCCACTCGGATTCGACCGATGCGGCATGATCCGCCGCCGAGCGCACACCATGGCGAACTCCCTGCATGCGTGATTGACGTTTGCGCGATTATTGGACCGGAACGGCTGTTCCCGAACGGAACTTCCGTGCGGCCGGCCTGGCCCCGGAGGAGGGGCGCTACCCCCGAAGAGGAGAGCGCCGCCCCATTCCGATCAGCGGGCCGTCCGATCAGCGGACCGAAACCTTGGTGCCGTCCCCGCCGGGGCGAACCGTGATCGTGATCTTCTTCGACATGATCGGCGGGTCGTGCGGGATGTGGTCCTGGTCGCCCATCAGCAGTTGCAGCGTGTGCTTGCCGGGCGGCAGCTCCAGGTAGGTTTCCGTCTGGCCCTTGCCGAAATGCAGGTAGTTCTTGTTGTTCGGAATCGGCTCGTCCATCGGCGGCAGGTCGGCGTCCACGATCAGGTGATGGTGGCCGGTGTTGTCCTTCTTCACCCCGGCCGGCGCCACGCCGAAGTTGCGCAGGCCGAACCAGACCTTGAAGCGGCTCGGCACCGTCTCGCCGTTGTTCGGCCATCCGATGTAGACGTAGGCGTTGGCCGGCGCCTTCGTACGCCCGGCCGGGACGACGCCCGGTTCCGGCGTGCTCTCGTGCTCGTGGGTCGGCGACGACGGTTGGGGCGTGTTCTGGCTGTTGGGCAGCGGTGTGTTGACCGGGTCGGCTTCCGGCGACGACTGCGCCGACGCCGGTCCGGCGACCAGCAGAAGACCGAGGCCGACGGTGCCCAGCAGCGTCGCGGCAGTGCGTGTCATGGCGTCCTCCCCCAAGCTTATGGGACGATGGCTTATGGAACGGTGATGGTGACCTTGTTCGACATGACCGGCGGGTCGTGCGGCACATGGTCGGCATCGCCGACGACCATCTGGATCGTGTGCCTGCCGGGCGGCAGTTCCAGCCGGACCTCCGTCTGGCCGCCGCCGAAATGCAGGGACTGCCTGGTGTTGGGGATCGGCTCGTCGAGGGTCGCCAGTTCGCTGTCCACCAGCAGGTGGTGGTGGCCGGTCTGTTCCTTGCGGATGCCAGCGGGCGCGACACCCATGTTCTGGAGGCCCATGCGGACCCAAAGCTTGCCGCCGGGGATCACCGCGCCGTTGGGCGGCCACATGATGTAGGCACGCGCCCCGTCCGGGGCCTTTTCCCGCTCGGCCAGCGCCGCTCCAGGCAACAGGAGAAGCGCGGCCGCCACGATCATGGCGGCACGTTGCATGGTCCCCCCATTCATTTTGAAGGGCCGATTCTATGCCTTGTCGGGGCGCAGGGATCGGGGTTTTTCACGCCTCATCCTTTCTCCCCCGCCCCGCCGATTATTTGGGGTGGATCGAGCGCCGATGCCTCGCTCATTTTGCGGCAAAGGGCGCCGCCGCCACCCTATTCCTTTGCGGGCTTGACCGGGCCGCCGCCGGTGCAATGGTCGGGGGTGGGAGGTTCCACCCACGCGATGCCCGACTCGCCCCGTTTCGCGCACTCCGCCTTCGGCACGGTCAACGCCGGCATGGCCAGAACCGGCACGGCGGATGCGACGCCACGCCCGGCCCTGCGCCATCTGCTGGCCCCGGCCACGCTGACGCTCGTGGCGCTTGCCGGGGTGGCGCACCGCCCCTGGCTGACCGACCACATCGCGCCGTTCGCCAGCACGGTGGTGGCCGACGGCGTGGTGGCGGGGCTGGCGGCCGCGGCGTGGCTGGGCGCCGCCTGGACCGGGTCCCGCATCATCGACGTGGTCGTGGCGCGGAGCGTGCGCGCCGTGCCGATGCCCCGGCTGCTGACCG
>JAEZID010000104.1 GCA_023416195.1 Pseudomonadota bacterium
AGCACCACCTCCAGCCCGATGAAGCTGGCGTCGCAGACCACGAGGTCCACCGGGTCGGGGATTTCCGCCGTCGTCAGATGACGCGCGTTGGTCTTTTCCAGCACCACCACGCGCGGGTCGTTGCGCAGCTTCCAGGCCAGCTGCCCATGCCCGACGTCCACCGCATAGACCTTCGCGGCCCCGCGCGTCAGCAGCACGTCGGTGAAGCCGCCGGTCGAGGCGCCCACATCCACGGCGGTCAGGCCGGTCGGGTCGATGCCGAAGCTGTCCAGCCCCTTCACCAGCTTCAGGCCGCCGCGCGACACCCAGGGGTGATCCTGCCCCTTGACCGACAGCGGGGCGTCCTCGGCGATCTGGTCGCCGGCCTTGTCGATGCGCTTGGTGTCGGAATAGACCAGCCCGGCCAGGATCAGCGCCTGCGCCTTCGCGCGGCTTTCGGCCAGACCGCGCTCGACCAGCGCCACATCCGCACGCACCCGCGCCATCACACCCCTCCTGAATCCAAGCCGGGATGATCCATGGCGCAGGAACGGCCCTTCCGCAAGGGAATCAGGCCGGCAGGTCGAGCACGAAACGGGCGCCGGGCGCGTTCGACTCGGCGCGCAGCTTGCTCTTGAGCTGACCGGCGAAGGCCCGCGCCACCTTCATGCCCAGCGTGTCGGCGCGCGCGATGTCGAAGCCCGGCGGCAGGCCGCGCCCATGATCGGCGACGGTCAGACGCCGGCCTCCCTCGGGCAGAGCCGTCAGGCTGACCTCCACGTCGCCCGGCGCGCCCGGCAGATAGGCGTACTTGATCGCGTTGCCGACCAGCTCGTTCACGATGAGGGCGAGCGGTATGATCGAGTCCACCGGCAGAACGGCGTCGTCCGTCGTCACCACGATCCGGCGCTCGGCGCCGCCCGCCGCAAGGCTCGCTTCCATCTCCACGCAGGCGTCGCGCAGGTAGCCGGCGAAGTCCACGCTGCTGCCGCGCCCCACGGCGTGGATGCGCTGGTGCGCCTGGGTCACCGTGCCGATGCGCCCGCAGGCCTCCTGAAAGGCGCGGCGCATGTCCGGATCCTTCGCAGACAGGGCCTGCAACGTCAGCAGGCTGGACACCAGCTGAAGGGTGTTCTTGACGCGGTGGTTGATCTCGCGCAGCTGCTGGTCGCCCGAGGCCTCGGCTGCGGCGACCTCGCGCGCGGTCACCAGCAGCGCGCGCACCGCCCCGTCCGCCCCGTCGCGCAACGGAATGACGTCGAGGTCCCAGGTCCGCTGGTCCCGCGTGCCGGCGCGGACCCGCGCCCGCTGGCCGGTGCGGTAGACCCCGGACAGCGCACCGGCATCCACCGCCGGGAACAGTGCGGCGATCCCCTGTCCCCTGACATCCTGCCCAGCCGTGAGGTCAAGGTCGCGGAACGCGGCGTTGGCAAAACCGCAGCGCAGGTCATGCCCGTCCACCACGGCCGTCGGCGTCGGCGTATGCTCCAGTATTTCGCGCAGGAAAACCGGATCGGAAAAGTTCAATCCGGACATTCCGTATGACGGATCAATGTTGTTTGGGCGAGTTCCGCCCCCGTCCGAGCCACGCCCAGCAGCCGCCGCGCACACCTGAGGCATATTCAGCAAACCTCTCGCCTCTTCACATTGGTTAATTTTTAATGTTTTCAAATTGTAAAGCAGCGGTACTTGCCATACCAGCGAAACAACCCGAAAAGCCGCTAGCAAATAGAGGTAGGTCTTTCAGATAGGTCATAGAGGCTCATCGCCAAGACCGTCGCGGCGGGCTTTTCCACCGCGACGGCGCCGGCCGAAATCCTCCGCTGGAGGAATTCCCCTTACAGCGTGCCCGGATAGGACCCGCCGTCCAGCAGCACGTTCTGCCCGGTCATGAAACCGGCCTGGGCGGAGCACAGGAAGGCGCACATCGCCCCGAATTCCGCCGGGTCGCCGAAGCGGCCGGCCGGGTTGGTCGCGCGCCGTGCGTCCATCTCCTCGTCCACGCTGCGGCCGGCGGCCTTCGCCATGCCTTCCATGGTGGTGCGCAGCCGGTCGGTCTCGAACGGGCCGGGCAGCAGGTTGTTGATGGTCACGTTGTGCCGCACGGTCTGCCGCGACAGGCCGGCGACGAAACCGGTCAGCCCCGCCCGCGCGCCGTTGGACAGGCCGAGGTTAGAAATCGGCGCCTTCACCGCTGCCGAGGTCACGTTGACGATGCGCCCGAACTTGCGCGCCATCATCCCGTCCACCGTCGCCTTGATCAGGAAGATCGGGGCCAGCATGTTGGCCTCCACGGCGCGGATCCAGTCTTCCCGCTCCCACTCGCGGAAATCGCCCGGCGGCGGACCGCCCGCGTTGTTGACCAGAATGTCCGGCTCCGGACAGGCGGCCAGCGCCGCCGCGCGCCCCTCCTCCGTCGCGATGTCGCCGACCGCCGTGGTCACGGTGGCACCGGTCGCCTTGCGGATCTCCTCGGCGGTGGCCTCCAGCAGGTCGCGGCCGCGCGCCGTGATGGTGACCTTGACACCCTCGCTCGCCAGCGCCAGGGCGCAGGCCTTACCCAACCCCTTGCTGGCCGCGCACACGATGGCGCGCCGCCCGGCGATTCCCAGATCCATCCTCGTCTCCTCCCGTCTTGTCGTCCAGTTCCGCCAGCACCTCGCGGGCCAGCGGCACGGTCAGCGGCCGGTGCGCGGCCAGCGAGGCGCGGTCCAGCGCCGCCACCACCCGGCGCGCCGCGTCCAGCGAACGCTCCATCCGCGCCAGAAGGTAGATGATGAGATCCATCCCCGGCCGCAACTGCCGGTCGGCGAACAGCTTCACCAGAACGGCGGCGAGCAGTGCGTCGTCCGGCGCCTCCACCCCCACGGCCGGGGCCGCCTTGATGCGCGACCGCAGGTCGGCCAGCCGGGCGCGCCAGCGCGACGGGGGCTTGCGCGACAGCAGCAGCAGGTGCCCGCCCGAATCGCGCGCGAGGTTGTAGAGGTGGAACAGCGCCTCCTCGCGCGCCGGCTTGCCGGCCACCCGGTCGGCGTCCTCGACCACCACGGCGTTGGCCCTGGCGATCAGCCCCGGCAGGTCGGCGGCGTCCAGCGTCTCCCCGTTGGCGATGGGCGCGTGGCTGCGCGCGCGCCAGACGTGGCCCAGATGCGTCTTGCCACAGCCGTCCGGCCCGTACACCGTCAGCGCGGGCGCCGGCCACGCCGGCCAGCGGTCGAGCCACGCCACCGCCTCCGCGTTGCTCGTCGCCACGAGGAAATCCTCGCACCCCATGGCCGGACGGTGCCCGAGGTCGAGCGGAAGCTGTGCCCCCAAACTCATGCCCCGAAACTCATGATGGGTCACTCATGACGGCTCGCTCATGGCTCGACGGTTCCATTCCCCCGGTAATAGGGGCTGGCGAGATACTGGCGCAGCGCGAACCGCGTCAAGACTCCGATCACCGCCGCCACCGGCACGGCCAGCAGGACGCCGACGAAGCCGAACAGGCTGCCGCCGGCCAGCAGCGCGAAGATCACCCATACCGCGTGCAGCCCGACCTTC
>JAEZID010000241.1 GCA_023416195.1 Pseudomonadota bacterium
CCCACGCCGACCCAGCAGCCGAGCGACACCGACTGCACGTCGGGCATGGTGTCGGTCGCGACGCGCAGCCCGTTCGGCAGCGTGGTCACTCGAATGGTCATGCGGCCTCCTTGGCGGCGCGGGCGCGGGCGGCGACGAACTCCTGCACGGCGCCCAACTCGTTGGGCAGCTCGGACAGACGCTCCTCGCGCACATACAGGTCGGACAGGCGGGGCGGGAGTTCCGGCCGGCGGCCGGTCGCCTTCTCCACCGCGTCGGGGAACTTGGCGGGATGGGCGGTCGCCAGCACGACCACCGCGACGTCCGGATCGAGCGCCGCCGTCTCCGCCGACGCCACGCCGACCGCCGTGTGCGGGTCGAGCAGATAGTTGCACTCGCTCCACACCTGCTCGATGGTGGCCATGGTGCCGGCCTCGTCCACCCGGTGGCCGGCGAAGACGGCCAGCGCCTCGGCCAGCTGGGCGTCGGTCACGGCGAACTTGCCCTCGGCGCGGAAGCGGTCCATCGACTCCCGCACGGCCGCCCCGTCGCGGCCCAGCAGGTCGAACAGCAGGCGTTCGAAGTTGGAGGAGATCTGGATGTCCATGCTGGGGCTCAATGTAGGCACGACCGGCGCCGCGGACATGGTGCCACTCGCAAAAAAGCGCGCCAGGATGTCGTTGGAGTTGGAGCCCACGATCAGCTTTTCCACCGGCAGCCCCATCGCCCGCGCGCCGTAGGCGGCGTAGACGTTGCCGAAATTGCCGGTCGGCACGGTGAAGGCGATCTTGCGGTCCGGCGCGCCCAGCGCCACCGCCGCCGTGAAGTAGTAGACGATCTGGGCCATGACGCGCGCCCAGTTGATGGAGTTCACCGCCGACAGGCCCATCCGGTCGCGGAAGGCCACGTCGTTGAACATCGCCTTCACCATATCCTGGCAGTCGTCGAAGGTGCCGTGCAGCGCGATGTTGTGCACGTTGTCGGACAGCACGCTGGTCATCTGCCGGCGCTGCACCTCCGACGTGCGGCCCTTCGGGTGCATGATGAAGATGTCGACGTTCTGGCGGTCGCGGCACGCCTCGATGGCGGCGGATCCGGTGTCGCCGGAGGTGGCGCCGACGATGGTGACGCGCTCGCCCCGCTTGGCCAGCACATGGTCGAACAGGCGGCCGAGCAGTTGCAGCGCCACGTCCTTGAAGGCCAGCGTCGGGCCGTGGAACAGCTCCAGCACCCAGGTGCGCTGGTCCAGCTGCACCAGCGGCGTCACGGCGGCGTGGTCGAAGGTGGCGTAGGCGTCCTCGACGATGGCGCGGAACTCGTCCTCGGCGATGGCGCCGCCCAGGAAGGGCAGCATGATGCGCACGGCGATCTCGCTGTAGGGCAGCCCGCGCATGGCCCGGATCTCGTCCTTCGAGAACTGCGGCCAGCTCTGCGGCACGTAAAGGCCGCCGTCACGCGCGAGGCCGGCCAGCAGGACGTCTTCGAAACCCAGGACCGGGGCTTGCCCCCGCGTGCTGACGTACTTCACCGCTCACACTCCGAACCAAGAGGGGCCGAACCGAGGAATGGCCGACAGACAGATGGAAAGGGGCATAGTTAGCCGCTGCCCCCCATCCGCGCAAGCGGCTGCGCGCTCCTGGCTTCGTGGACGTCGTAGGTTGGGTTGAGACGCAGGCGAAACCCAACAAACCGGCACTGGCGTGTGTTGGGTTTCGCTCGCGCTCAACCCAACCCACGTGCCCAACCTACGTGCCCAACCTACGATCAGCCCGCCGAATGCAGGTCGCTCAGGTCGTGGTGAGCCTGCGGCAGGTCATGATGGGCGTCCATGTCCGCCGGAGCGGCCATGGCCAGGGCCTCGGCCATCGCCGGAGCGGTTGCTCCGTTGCCCTGCGCCTCGGTCGCCGTGTGCGCCCACACGTCCACGTCGGCAGAAAGGGCCTGGGCTTCGGCCGGCGACCACGGGGCCTTGCCCTCGCTGCCGCCCCCGTCGAACAGACCTTCCTTGATGGCGTTGTACTTGGTCTGATCGACGGTCTGCCAATCGTCCTTCAGGATGCCGCCCGTGTCGCCCGAGTTCGGGTTCCACGACCAGTAGGTCCAGCTGGCGCCTTCCTTGCCGGCGCCCAGGTCGTTGGTGCCGTTGCCGTCCAGATCGCCGTTCATGTAGTCGATCAGCTTGGCCAGGTACTTCTTGTCCTGCTCGGTCTCCAGCTTGCCGCCGAATTCGCCGACCAGAACGGGCGCCTCGTTCTCCTCCAGCAGCCAGCCCCAGTTGTCGCTGTACTGGGCCGGCAGGTTGTTCGGGTAGTTGTCGGCCTTGAACCACTCCATCTCATGGATGGACGGGCCGTAGGAATGGACCGAATAGACCAGCTTGTTCGGGGTGTCGAACTCGATCGGGCGGTCCTTGGCGCCGCGCAGATTGCCGCCCCACCATTCCCACTGACCGTCATGGATCTCGACGCCCTCGACCATCAGCAGCCAGTCCTTGTTCACGGACTGGATGGCGTTGCCGATGCGCTCGGCGGCGGCGGCCCAATCGGTGGCCGGGTTGCCGTCGCCCCAGGTGGCCTGGCCGTGCGGTTCGTTGTGCAGGTCGGCGGCGACGACGGTGTCGTTGCCCTTGTACCGCTCGGCCAGCATCTTCCAGTTCTCGATCATCACCGACTCGGGGTACTTGTCGTCGTACCACAGGCCGTTCTCGTTGGCCGACGCGCCGTCGCTGGAGCGGTGGTGGTCGAGGATGACCTTCAGGCCGATCCGGCCGGCGTAGTCGATGATTTTGTCGAAGACCTCAAGCGGCGACTTGTCTTCCAGGTCGGGGTTCTTCGACGTGTCGATGCCCGTCGCGCGATCGGCGTCGAGCATCGCATCGCTCCACGGCAGACGAATGACGTTGAAGCCGAGGCTCTTCATCTGGTCCATCATGCCCCAGTAACCGCGCATGTCCATGCCGTTGGGGTTGAAGACGTAGCCTTCGGCGCCGAACCAGTTCACGCCGGTCAGTTTCACGTTCTGACCCGACGAATCCACGATCTGGTTGCCGTTCGTGTGCAGGAAGCCTTTGGCGATGCTCATGTTTTGAACCTCGTTGCCGTTTTGCGTTGGCCCCGAGGCTGGGCATTTATGGTTAACAGTTTATTGCCGATTGCGGCCGGACACCGATGGCATTCATCGCAAGTTGTGACCAAAACCGGACGGGCAATCCGCGCCTCCGCCCACCCCCATCGGGAGAGAAGCGAGAGTCCGCGCGGCTTTTAGCGACTTTTCGGCCAAGGCCGATCCGGCATCGCTCCCGGCGACCGGACCGGCAATGGAGGGTTAGCGGCTAGCCTTTTGCGCGCTGCAAAAATGCGAATTTCCGCCTCTCATACCGGCGGCGCATGAACGCTTCCATTGAGCGCCGCCGGTGAAACCCGGCAGATCAATGCGATAGCATTGATTGAGAGGGTGATACGGACGGCGCCTTCAGGCGCCGTCCGTATCATTCCCCGAGATAGCGCGCTTCCAGATGCCGTTTGAACACCGACGCGTCGAGCGCCCGCCCGGTCGCGGCGGTCAGCAGTTCGTCGCCGGAGGCGTAGAGGCACCCCTTCTCGTGCACGTTCGCGCGCAGCCAGCGCACCAGCGGGCCGAAGTCGCCGCGCGCCAGCGCCGGCTTGATCTCCGGATCGGCGCGGTTGGCCGCGTCGAACAGCTGCGCCGCCGTCATGGCGCCCAGCGTGTAGCTGGGGAAATAGCCCCAGCCGCCCGACGGCCAGTGGATGTCCTGCAAACAGCCCAGGCGGTCGTCCGGCGGCACGACGCCGACCAGCTCCCGCATTCCCTCGTTCCAGGCGCCCGGCAGATCTTCCAGCGCCAGATCGCCGCCGACCATCGCCTTTTCCAGGCGGTAGCGCAGGATCACGTGCGCCGGGTAGGTCACCTCGTCGGCGTCAACGCGGATGAAGCCGCGCTCCACGCGGGTGTAGAGGCGGCGCAGGTTGTCCGCCTCCCAGGCCGGGCCGGAACCGCCGAAGGCTTCCCGGACGACCGGTCCCAGATAGGACAGGAACTCCGGCGAGCGGCAGGCCTGCATCTCCACCATCAGCGACTGGCTCTCGTGCACGGCCATGCCGCGCGATTCCCCGACCGGCTGGCGAATCCAGGCGCGCGGCCGGCCCTGTTCGTAGAGCGCGTGGCCGGTCTCGTGCATCACGGCCATCAGCGCCTTGGTGACGTCCGCCTCGTCGTAGCGGGTGGTCAGGCGCACGTCGTCGGTCGCCCCGCCGCAGAAGGGGTGCAGCGACACGTCCAGGCGCCCACGGTCGAAGTCGAAGCCGGCCTGCCGCATCAGCCGCTCGCCCAGCGCCCGCTGCGCCTCGACCGGGAAGGTCCCCTCCGGCCGCAGCACCTCCGGCTCGCGTGCCTGTTTTTCCAGAACACGCTCGATCAGCCCCGGCAGGTAGGCGGCGAGGTCGTCGAACAGCGCGTCGATGCGCTCGGCCCGCGCGCCGGGGTCGTGCTCGTCCAGCATGGTGTCGTAGGGGCTCAGACCCATGGCCGCCGCCTTGGCCTCGCCGCACTCGCGGACGCGGGCCAGCACCTCCGTCAGGGAGGGCAGCAGCATCTTGAAGTCGCTCTCCGCCCGCGCGGTGCGCCACGTCATGTCGCAGACGGAAATCGCCCGGCTGGTCACCTCCACCAGATCGGCCGGGACGGCGGTGGCGTGCAGATAGCGGCTGCGCATCTCGCGCAGGTTCGCCTTGCGCCACGCGTCCAGGCCGCCCTCGGATTCGGCCTCCGCCAGCCATTCGCCGATGCGCGGGTCGGTCGCCAGCTCGTGCGCCACCACCGACAGGGCCGCCGTCTGTTCGGCCCGCCCGTCGTTGGAGCCGACCGGCATCATGGTCTGGGTGTCCCAGCTCAGGATTCCGATCGCGTCCCCGATGGCGGCGATGCGGGCGAAGCGGCGTTCGAGTTCCTCATAAGCGGTCATGGTGCGGGCTCGATCCGGCGGCGTTGCGACAGGACGAAGATCACGATCAGCGTCACGGCGAGGCTATACCAAGTGATCGCGTATTGCAGATGGTTGTTGGGCAGCTCGACCTGCGGCGGAATGCCGTTCAGCACGCCGCCCGGCCGACCCGCCTCCGGCAACGCCTCCACCACCAACGGCGCCACACCGGCCAGTCCTTCACCGGTTAGCCCCTGCGCGGCGGCCATGGCCGGCGGGTCCACGCGCATCCAGGCGTCGGCGCCCGGCCGGTTCTCCGGCTGGAACCAGCCGGCGGGATGGGGCAGCCGCACCAGCCCGGTGACGGTCACCTCGCCCCCGGTCCGGCTCTCCGGCCGGGTCGCCGGATCACGGCGGTCCATGGGCACGAAGCCCCGGTTGACCAGAACCACGCCGCCACCATCGGCGCGCTGGAGCGGGGTCAGCACCTCATAGCCCACCTGCCCCTGCCGGGGCCGGGCCATCAGGCGCATTTCCTTGTCGTGCAGATAGCGCCCGGCGACGGTCACCGGGCGGAACTCGAAAGCCTCGGGGTCGGAGACGGTGGCCGGCAGCGGCACCGGGGGCGCCGTCACGCGCTGCTCGACCCGCTGGATCAGCTCGGCCTTCCAGGCCATGCGCTGCACCTGCCAGGTGCCGAGCGACAGCATGATCAGCACCGCCGGCACGGTGATCAGCGTCGCCGTCAGCGACGGGCGGAAGCGGCGCGGCCCGGCATCGGCAATCATCGTCACGGCCGTGGCCCTCCCTCCAGCTCGTTCCGCCGGTAGCGGTATTGGAGCGCCACGACATAGGCCTTGGCCGGCCGCAGCATCCCCAGCGCCAGACCCAGGATCACGACGCTCCAGACGATGGTGTGTAGCCACAGGGGCCACTCCACCGTCATCGACACCCACAGCGCCACCGGCACGACCAGGAAGCCCAGGATGAAGATCAGGAACACCGCCGGCCCGTCGCCGCTGTCGTGCCGGGACAGTTCCAGCCCGCAGACGTCGCAGGTGTCCTTGACCGTGAGGAAGCCCTTGAACAGCTTCCCCCGGCCGCAGCGCGGGCACGCGCAACGCATGCCCGCGGTCAGGGGTGAAACGTTGGGGTAAAACTCGCTCAATGCCCGTGCGCTCCTCCGGCGGAGCCCCACCAGTAGATCGACACGAACAGGAACAGCCAGACCACGTCGACGAAGTGCCAGTACCAGGCCGCCGCCTCGAAGCCGAAATGGCTCTGCGGGGTGAAGTGGCCCTTCATCGTGCGCATCCAGCAGACGAACAGGAAGATCGTGCCGACGATGACGTGGAAGCCGTGGAAGCCCGTCGCCATGAAGAAGGTGGACGGGTATATGCCGTCGGTGAAGCCGAAGGAGGCGTGGCTGTACTCCCACACCTGGAAGAAGGTGAACATCACGCCCAGCAGCACCGTCAGCCCCAGCGCCCGCGAGGCGTCCCGCCGGTTGCCCTCGACGATGGCGTGGTGCGCCCAGGTGACGGTGACGCCCGACAGCAGCAGGATCAGCGTCATCAGGAAGGGCAGATGGAACGGATCGAAGGTCTGGATGTGCGGCGGCGGCCAGACGCCGGCCGGGTTCTCCGCGAACACCTTCGGGAACAGCGCCGCATCGTAGAAGGCCCAGAAGAAGGCCGCGAAGAACATCACCTCCGACGCGATGAACAGCGACATGCCGTAACGCAGGCCGATCTTCACGACGGGGGTGTGCGCCTTCTCGCGCACCGCCTCCTTGATGACGTCGCGCCACCAGCCGAACATGACCCCGGCCACCGACAGGACGCCCAGCGCCAGCAGAATCCAGCCGCCGCCATGCATGTAGATCACCATGCCCAGCGCCAGCAGGCCGCCGGCGAAGGCGCCCAGAAGGGGCCAGGGGCTTGGCTTCACCAGATGGTAGGGATGCGGAATCCCCTCCCCCGCGCCGTGGGCGGAGGCGGGTGCGTGCGGCATTTGCGCGTGCGTGATGTCGGCCATCGTCTTTTCCAACCCCGTTTTCGTTCAGTTGGTCGCGGTCGCCCTGGGCGACGCCGTTTCGCTTTTCTTGCCGTGTTGCTGCGCCAGAACCGCGCCTTCGTCCTTCGCGCGGAAGAAGGTGTAGGACAGGGTGATGGTGGTCACGTCCTCCATGGCCGGATCCGCGGCCAGCGCCGGATCGACGAAGAAGGCCACGGGCATGTCCACCGCCTGCCCGGGCTCCAGCACCTGTTCGGTGAAGCAGAAGCACTCGATCTTGTTGAAGTAGCGCCCGGCCTTGTCCGGCGTGACGTTGTAGGACGCCGTGCCGACCGTGGGCTTGCTCCCCCGGTTCTCCGCGCGGTAGGCGGCCAGCCCCGTCTCGCCCAGCTTCACCGTCAGCGCGCGCTGTTCCGGCCGGAAGGACCAGGGCAGCGCGTTGTTGACGTCCGAATTGAAGCGGACGGTGATGGTGCGCTCCACCACCTGGGCCGGCGCGGCGCTGGCCCGCTGGGTGGTCCCGCCGAAGCCGGTCACCTGGCAGAACAGCGAGTAGAGCGGCGCCGACGCGTAGGCCAGCCCGGTCATCCCCGCCACGAGGCCGAGCAGTCCGATCAGGAACAGCCGGTTCCGGCGCCGGAGCTTCTCGTTCATGCCGCTACATCCCGCCCATGCGCACGACAGTGATGACGTAGAACAGCGCCACCAGAGCCAGCAGCGCGGTCAGCACCGCGTAGTTGCGCCCGCGCAGGCGCTTGCGCCGTTCCATCTCGGCCTGGATATCGTCCATGACGGTCATGCCTCACCTCACGATGCGAGATGCTCGCCCACCAGCAGGGCGAACAGCAGGAACAGGTAAAGGATGGAGAAGCCGAACATCTGCTTGGCCGGCTTGTCGTCGGTCGAGCGCAGCACCCGCACCGCGCACAGCACGAACAGGGCGCCCAGCACGCTCGACCCGGCGAGGTAGGCGAGCCCCCCGATCCCCACGACATACGGCGCGGCCGCCACCGGCAGCAGCACCAGCGTGTAAAGCAGCATCTGCCGCTTGGTCGCTTCCGGCCCGGCGACGACCGGCATCATCGGCACCCCGGCGCGCGTGTAGTCGCCGTTGCGGAACAGGGCCAGCGCCCAGAAATGCGGCGGCGTCCACAGGAAGATCAGCAGGAACAGGATGATCGACGGCAGTTCCACCCCGCCGGTCACCGCCGCCCAGCCGATCATCGGCGGGAAGGCGCCGGCCGCGCCGCCGATCACGATGTTCTGCGGCGTGCGGCGCTTCAGCCACATCGTATAGACGAGGATGTAGAAGCCGATGGTCAGCGCCAGCAGCGCCGAAGCCGTCCAGTTGACCGCCAGCCCCATCACCACGACCGACGCCGCGGCCAGGATCACTCCGAAGGCCAGCGCGTTGTCCGGCTCCACCCGCCCCGACGGGATCGGGCGGCGGACGGTGCGCGACATCACCGCGTCGATGTCGCGGTCGTACCACATGTTGATGGCGCCGGACGCCCCGGCCCCGACCGCGATGCACAGCACCGCGACGAAGGCCAGCACCGGATGCAGATGCCCCGGCGCCACGACGATTCCCGCCAGCCCCGTGAACACCACCAGCGACATCACGCGCGGTTTCAGCAACTCGATGTAGTCGCCGGCGCTCGCCCCGCCCGAAGAGACCCGTTCTAGGCTCAGGTCCGTCATTCTTATGCCCTCCCCGGCCATGGGGGCGGTCAGGCCCCCACGACCCTATGCGTCGTCACTTGATGCGCGGCAGCGTCTCGAACGCGTGGAACGGCGGCGGCGAGGAGACGGTCCATTCCAGGGTGCCGCCCTGCTGGTCCCAGTAGTTCGCGCTCACCTTCTCGCCGCTGGTCAGCGTCTTGTACGCGATCCAGACAAACAACAGCGTGGACGCGAAGGAGATGTACGCACCGAGCGAAGAAATCATGTTCCATCCGGCATAAGCGTCCGGATAGTCCGGAATGCGGCGCGGCATGCCGGCCAGACCCAGGAAGTGCTGCGGGAAGAAGATCAGGTTCACGCCGATGAAGGTCGTGTAGAAGTGGACCTTGCCCCAGAATTCCGGGTACTGCCGGCCCGACATCTTGCCGATCCAGTAATACCAGCCGGCGAAGATCGAGAAGACCGCGCCCAGCGACAGCACGTAATGGAAGTGCGCGACGACGTAGTAGGTGTCGTGCAGCACGTTGTCCAAGCCGCCGTTGGCCAGAACCACGCCGGTCACGCCGCCGACCGTGAACAGGAAGATGAAGCCGATGGCCCACAGCATGGGCACGCGGAACTCGATGGAGCCGCCCCACATGGTGGCGATCCAGGAGAAGATCTTCACGCCGGTCGGCACCGTGATGATCATGGTCGCGGCGGTGAAGTAGGCCTTGGTGTCCACGTCCAGGCCGACCGTGTACATGTGGTGCGCCCACACCACGAAGCCGACGACGCCGATGGCGACCATCGCGTAGGCCATGCCCAGATAGCCGAACACCGGCTTCTTGGAGAAGGTCGAGACGATATGGCTGATGATGCCGAAGGCCGGCAGGATCATGATGTAGACTTCGGGGTGACCGAAGAACCAGAACAGATGCTGGAACAGGATCGGGTCGCCGCCGCCCTCCGGGTTGAAGAAGGTCGTCCCGAAATTACGATCCGTCAGCAGCATGGTGATGGCGCCGCCCAGCACCGGCACGGCCAGCAGCAGCAGGAAGGCGGTGACCAGCATCGCCCAGACGAACAGCGGCATCTTGTGCAGCGTCATGCCCGGCGCACGCATGTTGAAGATCGTCGTGATGAAGTTCACGGCACCCAGGATCGACGACGCGCCGGCCAGATGCAGGGCGAAGATCGCCAGATCCACCGACGGCCCGCTGTGCCCCAGCGGCGAGGACAGCGGCGGGTAGATCGTCCAGCCCGTGCCCGCCCCGTTGCCGACGAAGGCCGAGCTGAGCAGCAGCAGGAAGGCCGGCACCAGCAGCCAGAAGCTGATGTTGTTCATGCGCGGGAAAGCCATGTCGGGCGACCCGATCATGAGCGGCACGAACCAGTTGCCGAAACCGCCGATCAGCGCCGGCATGACCACGAAGAACACCATGATCAGGCCGTGCGCCGTGATCAGCACGTTCCACATCTGCCCGTCGCCGACGAACTGCATGCCCGGCGACTGCAACTCCATGCGCATGATGACGGAGAACAGGCCGCCGATCAGCCCGGCGATGACCGAGAAGATCAGGTAGAGCGTCCCGATGTCCTTGTGGTTGGTCGAATAGAACCAGCGGTGCACGAATCCCGGCACGTGATGGTCGTGCTCGTGGGCGTGGCCGTGCGCCTCCCCCGGATTGGCGTTTGCCATGTCTCTAGCCCTCGTCTCTATCCCGCGCGGCGGCGATAAGGTTTTTTCTTGTCGGTTACTGGTTGGCCAGCGCCACGTCCTGTTTTTCGGGGCGCTTTTCGGGATTGCCGTAGGCGACCTTCGCCTTGGCGACCCATTCGGCGAACTTCTCCTTGGAGACGACCTCGACCGCGATCGGCATGAAGCCGTGATTGACGCCGCAGATCTCGGAGCACTGGCCGTAATAGACGCCTTCCCGATCGACCCGCACCCAGGTCTCGTTGGCGCGTCCCGGCACGGCGTCCTTCTTCACGCCGAAGGACGGGATGGCCCACGAATGGATCACGTCGCCGGCCGTCACCAGCACGCGCACGTTGGTGTTCACCGGCAGAACGACGCGGTTGTCCACCTCCAGCAGGCGCTTCTGGCCGGGCTGGATCTCCTCGTCCGGGATCATGTGGCTGGAAAAGGCGATGTTGTCGTGGTCCGGATATTCGTAGTCCCAGTACCACTGCCGCCCGGTGACCTTGATGGTCATCTCCGCTTCCGGCGTCCGCTCGGCCAGATACAGCACCTTGAAGGACGGCACGGCGACGACGATCAGGATGATGACCGGAACGACGGTCCAGGCGACCTCCAGCAGCGTGTGGTGCGAGGTCCTGGACGGCGTCGGGTTCTTCTTCGCGTTGAACCGCAGCGCGACGATCACCAGCAGCGCCAGCACGAGCAGCACGATGCCGACGATGATGACGGTCAGCAGGTCATGGAACGAATCCATGGCGTGCAGGACGGGCGTGACCGCTTCCTGAAGCCCCAACTGCCAGGGATGGGGCTCGGCGGCCAGGCCGCTTCCGGAAAATCCGCACAAGGATGCAATCGCCGCCAACAGGGCGGCGTTCAGGGTCTGCGTCTTCATCCCCAACCCTCTCTTTGGCCGCAAGCCCATGGTCATAGGCCGCGGTCGTCCCTTCCCGCCGGCCCCGCCTTCGCCCATCTTTTTTTGCGGTCCCGATTCGTCGGCGCGGGATCCACGGCTGGGCGTTACGGCCAAGGCCGGAACTTGCAGGGTTCATGCCGTCTTAAGCGCGACACTTCCCCGCAGCTTGAGCTTAACCCCCTGTTCCGCTCAGGTACATTCGGCCCTTCCGCCTAGTATGGCTATAGGCGCAGAGCCAGGGGTGAAGCTCCCACAGGGGTAAAGGTTGAGCTTGCGAAAGGGTTGCGCACTGCGACAGCTTGTCGCACTCCGTTGGTCCAACGGATTTTTTAGGAAAGACAAGGGCGTAGCACAACACCCCTCTCCCAGCCCCGCTGGGAGAGGGGTGTTGGGGGCGCTCAATGCTCCCCGGTGATGACCTTGCGGATCCGCCGAACGCCGGACCACACGAAGGCGATGATGACCGGGATCATCAGCCCGACGATCACGTCCGGATCGACCTTCATGCCGAATCCCTTCAGCCCCTTGGCGGCGTAGCCGACGATGCCGACGAGGTAGTAGCTGATCGCCACCACCGACAGCCCCTCGACCGTCTCCTGCAGGCGCAGTTGCAACTGCGCCCGCTTGTCCATGGACTGGAGCAGCTCGGCGTTCTGCCCCTCCACCGCGATCTCGACCCGCGTGCGCAGCAGGTTGCTGGCGCGCGCCACCCGCTGCGACAGCGCGTCCAGCCGCGACTGCACCGCCTCGCAGGTCCGGATCGCCGGGGCAAGGCGGCGGTCCATGAACTCGCCCACCGTGGGCAGCCCCTCGATGCGGACCTCGCGAAGCTCCTCGATCCGCTTCTCGACCAGTTCGTAATAAGCCTGCGCCGCGCCGAAGCGGTAGGCGGTCTCCGCCGCGATCTGCTCGGTCTGGGCGGCCAGCAGGGTCAGCCGGTCCAGCAATTCCCGCTCGTCCTCCAGCCCGCGCAGCTTGGCGATTCGCGCCGTCAGGTCGGCCAGGTCCGTCTCGATCGGCCCGATGCGCGGCAGCACCCCGCGCGCCACCGGCAGCGCCAGCAGGGCCATCACGCGGTAGGTCTCGATCTCCAGAAGCCGCTGCACGATGCGGCCCGCCTGATGGCCGGTCATGGTGTGATCGGCAACGAGGACCCGCGAGAACCCGTCGCCATGGATGCGGAAGTCGGTCCAGGCCGTCGCCGCCCGCCCGGCGATCCGTGTGCCGACGTAGCTTTCCGAGCCGAACATCGCGGCCAGCATGTTGGCCGAGGGCTCCGGCGCGTCGGCGTCCAGCACGGCGACGTGAACGCCGACCATCAGCTCGCCCGGCAGCCCGGCCAGCCATTCCCTGGGCACAGCGTTCAGCGCCGGGTCGAGGAACGGATCGACCAGCGCGCCCGCCGACGCGGCGCTCGGCCGGAACACGGTCCAGGTGGAGAATTCCGTGTGCCGCTCCCACTTCAGGCGGAAGCTGCCGAACGACCCGCTGTAGTGCGTCGCCCCGGCGGGCGGGCGCGGCACGCCGGCCCAGTCGCACAGCTTTTCCAACTGCTGGCGGTCCGCCTCGGACGCCCCCTCGCCCGACAGCATGGCGAGCATGGTGGCGCGCACCGGCGTGGCCAGCGTCTCCGACGGGCGCGCGTGCACCTCGTTGGTCAGCACGACGCGCAGCGCGTGATCCTTCAGCGGACGGGAGGCGGCCTCGGCGCTGCGGCTCAGCGCGACGGAGTCTTCGGACATGGCGGCAACCTCCAACCTCTTCCAACGGCACCTGATTCAGCGGACGACGAGCCTTGCCGGACGGAGTTGCCGTCGCCACACTATAAGTTCGATCTTAGACCACATCGCGGGTGTGGGCGCGAGAGCGCCGCCATCCATACGCTCTCGTACAAAAGACCGATAGCCCGGAGTTTCCATGAGCGCGCTCGCCGTCACCGACGATCTGTTCTTCAACCGCGCCGGCCTGGACCGTTCCCGTGTCGAAGGGATCGTGCACGATGCCCTGGGCGGCGCCGACGACGGGGAACTCTACCTCGAATACGCGCAGAGCGAATCGCTGGGCTGGGACGACGGCAAGCTGAAGTCGGCGAGCTTCGACACCACCCAGGGCTTCGGCCTGCGCGCCATCGCGGGCGAGGCGACCGGCTTCGCCCACGCCTCCAACCTGTCGGAGGACGCCATCCGCCGCGCGGCGGCCACCGTCCGCGCCGTCCAGGCCGGCCACACCGGCACGGTGGCGGAGCCGCCGCCGGGCACCAACCGCGCGCTCTACATCCCCGACAACCCGCTGCACCTCGTGCCCTTCGAGGAAAAGGTGAAGCTGCTGGCCGACATCGACGCCTACGCCCGGTCGAAGGACGAGCGCGTGCGGCAGGTCAGCTGCTCGATCAGCGGCGAGTGGCAGGCGGTGCAGATCGTCCGCGCCGACGGCGTGCGGGTCGCCGACCTGCGCCCGCTGGTGCGCCTGAACGTCTCCGTCGTGGTGGCCGAGGGCGACCGGATGGAGACCGGCGGCTATGGCGGCGGCGGGCGCGTCACCTACGAACACTACATCCGGCCGGAGACGTGGCGCGGCTTCGTGGACGAGGCGCTGCGCCAGGCGCTGGTCAACCTCTCCTCGGTTCCAGCGCCGGCCGGCGAAATGACCGTCGTGCTCGGCAACGGCTGGCCCGGCATCCTGTTGCACGAGGCCATCGGCCACGGGCTTGAGGGCGACTTCAACCGCAAGAAGACCTCGGCCTTCGCCGGACTGATGGGCCAGCGCATCGCCGCCCCCGGCGTGACCGTCGTGGACGACGGCACCATCGAGAACAGCCGCGGCTCCATCTCCGTGGACGACGAGGGCACCCCCGGCCAGTGCACCACGCTGATCGAGGACGGCATCCTGGTCGGCTACATGCAGGACCGCATGAACGCGCGCCTGATGGGCATGCGCCCGACCGGCAACGGCCGCCGCCAGAGCTTCGCCTATCACCCGATGCCGCGCATGACCAACACCGTGATGCGCCCCGGCGACCATGACCCGGAGGAGATCATCCGCTCGGTCAAGAAGGGCCTCTACGCCAAGAATTTCGGCGGCGGACAGGTGGACATCACCAACGGCAAGTTCGTCTTCTCGGCCTCGGAAGCCTACCTGATCGAGGACGGCAAGCTCGGCCCGGCGGTGAAGGGCGCCACCCTGATCGGCAACGGCCCGGACAGCCTGACCCGCGTGTCGATGATCGGCAACGACACGAAGCTCGACCCCGGCGTCGGCACCTGCGGCAAGGACGGCCAGGGCGTGCCCGTGGGCGTCGGCCAGCCGACCCTGCGCCTGGACGGCCTGACCGTGGGCGGTACGGCGGCGTAAGACCGTTTAAACGTTGCTTTTTGCCGTCATCCCCGCAAAGGCGGGGATGACGGGGAAGTGACGAATCGAATGGAGATTCATGTGTCCACCCTCGCGCTGGTATCGACCTTTTGCCCCGACCGCGTCGGCCTGATCTCCGGCATCACCGGCCATCTGTTCGAACTGGGCATCAACCTGCGCGACGCCACCTTCGCCGCCATGGGCCAGGGGGCGGAGTTCTCCGCCGTCTGCGAACTGCCCGCCGGCCTCTCCACCGAGGACGTCCACGCCCGCCTGTCCAGCCTGCCCGAACTGGCCGGCGCGCAGATCAAGGTCACGCCCTACGACTTCGACCCGAACCCCGGCCCGCAGGCGCTCATAACCCATCGCGTCGAGGTGTCCGGCGGCGACCAGCCCGGCCTGATCGCGCGGCTGTCGGAGATCTTCACGCAGTTCCAGGCGAACATCGTCCGGCTCGACGCCCAGACCCTGCCGGACCGCGAAGGGGGCCGCTACGCCATCCGCTTCGCGGTGTCGATCCCGCCGGAGCGCGCCGACACCTGCCTGTCCGCCGTCGCCAACACGGCGGAGACCATGGGGCTGACCTGCAAGGCGGAACGGGCCTGAACGCGCGCTCGCGGGTTTTCAGGTTGCATTCATACGCATGACAATGCCATGGATCGGGCTCACCACCCGATCACCACGACCATGGCGTGATAAATCTTGCTGTTTTTCTAATTCTTTCGCTGTTCTCCGGCGTCGCTCGTGCGGACGGGCTGACGCCGACGCTGTCGGATTGGGGGACGGTCGGCCTGCTCCAGACCCCGACCGCGCGCATGCTGCCGGACGGGACGGTGACCACCGGCTTCACGACGATTGGCGACCTGCACCGTCACCTGACCGTTGGCGCCCAGCTGCTCCCCAGCCTTGAGGTCACGGCGCGCGAGACCCTGTACCCCAGCTGGTACGGCCTCAGCGAACCCGGCGTGGACGTGAAGCTGCGCCTGCTGCGCGAGGGGGAGCATTGGCCCGCCCTCGCCATCGGCGGGCGCGACGTCACCGGAGCCGGGATCGACCTGCCCGGCAAGGGCCGCTTTGCCGGCGAATATCTCGTCGCCTCCCGCCGCTGGTGGGACTTCGACCTCAGCCTCGGGCTCGGCTGGGGCGGGCTGGGCGACGCCGGGCACCTGCCGAACCCGCTCCGCTTTCTCGGCGGGCGCTTCAACCGCGACCGCGACCCGTCCGCCTGGCCCACCGCGCGCGGTCCCCGCGCCTGGTTCACCGGCGACCGCGTGTCCCTGTTCGGCGGCGTGGAATGGCACACGCCGCTCGACGGCCTCAGCGTCAAGCTGGAATACAGCGGCGACAGCGTCCGCGCGCAGCAGCAGGACGACCCGCTGTTCCTGCCCGGCATGCCGATCAGCGCCGGCCTCGCCTATCGCCCCCTGTCCTGGCTGGAGCTGGGCGCCGGAATCGAGCAGGGCCAACGCGCCATGCTGCGGCTGTCCGCCCGGTATGACCCGCGCGGAGAGGCGGAACCGCCGGCCACCGCCCCGCCGCCGGTCGGCCCCACCCGCCCGGCCCGCGAAGCGGCCCTGCCCGCCCCGGACCTCGTCGCCGTCGCCCGATCCCACGGCCTGCCCGCCCGAACCGCCCTGATCGCCGACGACCGCGCCGCCCTGTGGCTGGATCCGGCGGGGACCGGCTCCGCTCCGCTCGCCCGGCAGATCGGGCGCGCCGCCCGCATCCTCGCCGACGCCACCCCGGCGGAGGTCGAGCGCATCACCATCGTGACCGGCAACGCCGGGCTGGAGGGCACCGCCGTCACCGTCCAGCGCCGCGACATTGAACGCGCCTCCGCCAACCGGGGCAGCCCGGAGGAAATCTGGCGCACGGCCCGGGTCACTCCCACCGCCGGCCCGCCGCCCGACTGGCCGATGCGCTGGACGTTGGACCTGCGCCCGACCACGGAGGTCAGCCTGTTCGAACAGAGCATCCCGCTGGTCTACCGCGTCTTCACCGACGTGACGCTGACGGCCGAGCCGTTGCGCGGCCTCGTCCTCGGCGCGGGTTTGCGCATCAACCTTACGGACAACCTCGCCCTGCTCGACACCAGCGTCCTGCCCGCCGAGAGGCCGGTGCGCAGCGACCTGCCGCTCTACGCCCTGTCCCCACTGGAGGTGGAGCATCTGCACGGATCCTGGCTGGCCAGCCCGGCGCCGGGTTTGGCGACGCGCCTGTCCATGGGATATTTCGAGGAGATGTTCGGCGGCATCGGCGGCGAGGCTCTCTACCGCCCGATGGAGGCCCGCTGGGCGGCCGGGCTGGACCTCAACCGCGTGTGGAAGCGCACGCCCGGCGATACCCTGCGCGTCCTGCCCGACAGCGCCCGGACCACCGGCCACGCCAGCCTGTATCTGGAATCCCCCGGTGCCGACACGGCCGGCGCGCTACGGCTTGGCCGCTATCTCGGCGGCGACTGGGGCGGCACGGTGGAACTGGCCCGCCTCTTTGACGGCGGCGTCCGCCTGTCCGCCCATATGACCTGGACGGACGGGCCGAAGGACGGCCAGAGCCTCTTTGGCGGACGATTGGAACAGGGGGTCTCGCTGGTGATTCCCATCGGTCCGTCGGGCCTGCTGCCCATGGGTGGGGCGGTGGAGACGGCGGTGCGGACCCTGGGGCGCGACGCGGGGCAGCGGCTCCGCCAGCCGCTGCCCCTGTACGAGACCATCGCGCCGGCCGGCTTCGGCCGCCTCGCCGGCACATGGTCACGGCTTATGGAATGAGAAACTCAGCGGACGGCGGAGATGGTGCCCGTCCGCGGATCCAGCTCCACGGTGGACCAGCGGCCGTCCTGGTCCTGCGCCTCGGCGATGTAATTGTCGCCCTGCTTGCGGAAGTCGCGCACCGCTACGAAGCCCGCCGCGCTGAAGTAGTTCAGCAGCGAGGTCTGCATCAGCTCCTTCCGGTTCTGGCCTCGGTCGGCCCGCTGGCTCGTGTTCGGGTCCACGTTCATCAGGACCTGCCGGTTGCCCTGAATGGTGCCGGTGGTGCCCATGGTGCCGCTGCGGTCCATGGTGGTGCCGGTGGTGCTGCCCGACATGCCGCTCTGGGCGGCGCTGCCGGTCGGGTAGGAACCGCTCGGATAGGCGCTGCTGCCCGACGTGACGCGGTCGTTCCACGAACGGTTGTCGACCGGGCGGTCGCTCCACGGATCCGGCTGTTCCTCCGGCAGGCTGCGGACCTGCGGGCTGGTCGTCGGCAGCCCCGACGGGCTCGATCGCTCGTAACCGGAACGCGAAGCGTCGTTGTTGTAGGGCTGGCCGGTCTGGGCAAGCGCCATGGGCGAGGCCGCCAGAGTGACGGCGGCGACGGCGAGGGCAAACTTGGCGTTCATAGCTCTTCCTCTCCTCACAGAGACGGCGCCGCGTCCGGGATGATCGGCGCGGCGCTTCCTGCCCGCACGACGGACGGCGCGGACTTGACGCCTGCACAACAGCGCAAGGGCTTTCCTGTTGCGGCCAAGGCCACGCCTGGGGACAAGCTCCTATCCCTTTGGACGCACCCCTACCCAGGAAAAGTTCTTGGCAACGGCGGCGGACGGGAACCTTTGCCCGCGACCCGTGTTTTGCTCAGTACAGATCGCTCTTACGGTCGATCTTCGGACAGTAGCCCGTTCTTAGACTGCGCGCCTAAGGAAGCTGTCGCGCATTTCGGGCCGAGCGAGGGAGGGTAGGATGCTCTATTGGGCACTGGTTTTCTTCGTTATCGCGCTGGTTGCCGGCGCGCTCGGTTTCGGTGGGATTGCGTCGGCCTCTTCCGGCATCGCGCAGATCCTCTTCTTCCTTTTCCTTGTCTTGTTTGCGGCGAGCTTGATTCTGGGTCTTGTCAGGCGCCGCTAGACCCGGCGCCCTTCCTCCCCGAAGGGAAGGGCGGATTCCCCCGCGTGGCGCCCGCTTCCGGTCAGCCGGTTTGCCGGCCGGAAGCGTGAGTACCCCAAAGCCTCTCGATGTTAGCCTCGCACCTGCCGGCAACGCTCCTTCCCGAGCGTTGCCGGTTTCTCTTTGGCGCGTTCTCAGTTTTCGTCGTCCTCGCCGGGGCTTTTGCCCTCCATCAGCAGGCGCAGCGCCCGCCGGCCCCGCGACAGGCGGGACTTCACCGTGCCGATGGAGATGCCCAGGATGTCCGCGGCCTCGCCGTAGGAAATCCCCTCCAGCCCGATCAGCAGCACGACCTCCCGCTGTTCCGTCGGCAGCATGCCGAGCGCGCGGCGCAGGTCCCGCAGTTCCAGCCGGACGAACTGGGCGCCATGCGCGGCGCCGATGTTGGCCTGCCCTTCCCCGTCGATGTCCACCACGGTCTGGCGGCGGCGGATGCCGTTGATGTGCAGGTTGCGCAGGATCGTGAACAGCCATGCCCGCAGATTGCTGCCCGGTCGCCACAGATGCAGGCGGGACAAGGCCCGTTCCAGGCATTCCTGGACAAGGTCGTCGGCCAGCGTGGCGTCGCGCACCATGGCGCGGGCAAAGCGGCGCAGGCGCGGAATTTCCGCCTCGATCTGCGCGATGATCGCCGGATCAGGCGGCGCTCCGGGAGCGCATGCCTCACCCGCGTGACCGTCTTCCGCGTTGACCTCGGCGCCGTCATCGGCCTCGGCTTCGGTTTCCAGCCCGTCCTCGTCCAACTCCCGGCTCACGGGAACCGGGCCTATCGCAACCGGGCCTATCGGAACCGGATCGAGCGGCGCGGGGTCAATCGCCGCACGGCGCAAGGAACTCGCGACGTGATTCGCCATCGGTGGAACGCTGCCTCCCTAAGTGCCGAAAGCTCCGAGCGCATCAAAACGCTGGAAGCGCCAGCCCAAGCCCCGCTTTGCGCCGAATGCGCCCGGGGAATCGCCGGATTTCCCAAAGACAATTGCTGGCTCTTCAGTACGTAATGGGCGAGCAGACGGGCTGCCAGTTGGGAAAAAGGCTAGGCTCTAGCGCAATTTGGCGAGATTACCTCACACATGCGGCGCATTGACGGGAAGGTGCGGAACAATTTATTGACGCCGCACGTATCCATCCCGCCAATTCGGGAGGCACAATGACTTTGCTCAAAAGGAAAAGACCGACCGAAGTACATCGGTCGGTCTCAAATCACTTTTGCGGGAGAGCTAGGCGGATGGCCTGCGATGAAGCGTGGTATTCACCCCTCCCTGTGGCCGCGGCTCGCGGTTCTCACTTATCCTTTCGAAGGCGTTTCCGTCCCGTTTTTCAGTTCTTTGTTCTTTCGGCGTTGCTGTCCCGCCTGAAGTGGAAGATACCGATTTCTGCCTTCGGAGGACATTCCGACGATGGCGCTAATGGGCGGATCTTAAAGCATAGGACCAATGGGGATACCCCCCTCCCGAAGGATAGGGGATGCGGCTGGGGCCTTGGCGCGGCGGCGGCGGCGCTGGTCGTGACCGCCCCCCTGGCGGCCCAGGCCGGCTTCGACCACCGCACATTGCGCGCGCTGGAAGCCCTGGCCAGCAAGGGCAGCGCCCGCGCCCAGTACGAACTGGCCCTGCGCTACGAGGCCGGCAACGGCGTGAACCGCGACGAGCGTCTAGCTCTGTCGCTCTATTGCCGGGCGGCCCGCCAGGACTACGCCGAGGCGGCCTACCGGGCCGGGCGCATGCACCTCGCCGGCAAGGGCGGCGTCGCCAAGGACGAGGAACTCGGCCGCTCCTGGCTGCGCATGGCCGCGAGCTGGGGCAATGAGGACGCCCAGCGTTACGTCAAGCCGGCCAGCGGAAAGCTCAAGATGCCCGACCGGTGCGAGCCGCCGAGCGTCCGCTGGGGCGTGATCCGCAAACCGCCGGCCGAAATCCGCGCGATGGTGCAGAAGATGGCTCCCACCTACGGGCTCGACCCCGAGTTGGTGTTGGCGGTCATCGCGGTCGAATCCGGCTACCGCGTGGACGTGGTGTCGAACAAGAACGCCATGGGGCTGATGCAGTTGATTCCCGAAACGGCGGAACGTTTCGGCGTGACCAAGCCCTTCGACCCGGAACAGAACCTGCGCGGCGGCATGAAGTACCTGCGCTGGCTGCTGGCCTACTTCGACGGCAACGTGACGCTGGCGCTCGCCGGCTACAACGCGGGCGAAGGCGCCGTGTTGCAGTACAAGGGAATCCCGCCCTACCGCGAGACGCAGGATTATGTGGTGAAGGTGCACAGCGTCTACCCGCGCAAGCGTCACCCCCACGACAACAGCGTCGTCCGCTCCGCCGGCCTCGCCGCCGCGAAGCAGGAGGAAGTCGCAGAACTGGCCATCTCCGCGGGCAAGAGCCGGACTTCGGCGAAGCGTTGATCACGACGCCGTCCTCTTCTTCATGGGAGGAAGAGGACGGCGTCGCCACACAGCAGCAGCATCATCCTTTTGAACGTGCCTTTTCCTTTTCCAACTGCTTGACACGTTTGGCACTGAGTTCATTCAGGAATTTGAAGTCGTTCGATGTCTTCATCCGGCTTGCCGCTTGATAATAGCGCAGCTTGGTCGTCGGGCAGGAATCGTCCTCGTTTTGCGCGCACGCCATTTCAAACAGCAGGCTGTGCTGGGCCATCCGCATGGCGACCAGATCCCTCATCACCTTGACGTAATCCCGCTGATAAAGCGCCAACGACTTGTCACGGCTGACGAAATCCGCAAGCGCCGTAAGCGTTTTCGCGCGTCGCACGGCGAAGCTGGCGCTCTGCGCAACCTCGTCCTCCTCGTCATCAGCCACCGCCGCAAGCAGCATCCCCCCGATGGCGCCGCGCAGTTCGGCAATCATGGACGTATCCGCCAACAAGGTCGGACCGACAAATTCGATCCAGGCCTTCAGGCGTCGGCCATCCTTCTCCGCAAAGGCGGCTTGCAAGGCTTGCACGGACTCGAAGCCTAAAAAGCGGAACGATCCATCGAACTCGGAGACTGAGTGTTCCCGCCACTCCTCGGGATCGCCCGAGAGAATGCGGGCAACGTCCCCCCAACGTTTCGCATGGGCTGCTGATTTCACCACAAAGGAGGAAAGCCACAGGTCGCTGCCCGCCGGGCCATACACCTCCAGCGCGCCGACCGGTTCTGCCCGACCGCTCTTGTTTTGGTTGTCGGGCAGGTCGTTGAAGGCGATCGCGGCCCCGAATTCCGTACCGGCATGGGATTCGATGACGGGCTCGATTTCACGGATCAATCGGCTCAAGTCGGGGCGGAGCGGGTAGGACACCCTCAACACGCATTCGGTACCGCGTATGTTGCGTGCGATGACCAGCTTGCGGTCGTAGCTGATGGCGTTTTCCGTTTCATCACGCGTCAGCACGCTGAAAAGCGCGAGGTCCAGCGCACAGCCGACCCCGGCAAATTTGGTTTCACGCAGCACGTCCAGCCAGGACTGCAACTCGACCGGCGAGAGATGGCCATAAACCTTCTCGTCCATCACGACGAAAAAGTGGCTGATGAACGTGTTCATCCCCATGAACTGTCGGGGATCGTACTCCACCCCTTTCGATTTGTTTTGGACAGGCCGCGTGGGGACGGGCCGCGTGGCGGCCCACCGCAATGAGGCAATATCCGTGATCTCGTCGATGAAGCCGCGCTTTTCCCGATGATCGCCGCGCTCCAGGGCGACCACCTCGTCCTTGATTGGCGACGCCGGGGCCAGAGCGGCCGCGATCACGAATGCCCCACGGTAGGCATGGCCGCGATCGGCGGCACTCAGGTTGGCGAACAGAGGCTGCCGCAACTGCTTGCGCAGAGCCGACGCGACGCCATCGGACACGCTCTTTTGGATGTCGCCCCAGTTGCGCTCCGGCCGGCCGATCAACGCCGCCCGAATGTCGTTCACCACCGCGTCGGCGAACTCGTCCCGTCCCCGGCTTCCACGCAGGGCATACCGGAAGGTGGCGTACACGCCTGCAATGGCGGCCTCCTTGTAGATCGGCATCAGGCATTGCTCGAACTCAGTCGGCGCCTTTTTGGAGGATGCCTTGGAGGGGCCAAGCTTGTTTTTCCGTGCCGCCTCCAGCGCACAGTCCCAGGCCGTGGCGACCCGCTGCAACAGCAGCACGCCCTGATGGCGGGGAACGAGGTCCAGCAGTTCGTCGTAGGTGTCGCCGTAGTGACCGGAGAAAGCCACCTCCGCCCAACTGACAAAAAAGCGTGCGGGAGCAACCAAGGCGGCGGCGTCGTTGCGGCGGGTGCCATCGGCGACGCCCTTCAAGACAACCGCCGCGGCCTTGGCCTGCTCCAGAAGTTGAACGTCCGTCAGTCGCCTCAGCAGCTCAATCTCCTGCTGTTCACTCCCGGATGCCAGGGTGCCCAGGACAAGGCCGTCCAACATCGCGGTCACCATTCGCCCTATTGTTTCCGGTGGCATGGCGTGACCGGACAGTCGGAACAGTTCATGCGGCAACGGCGTGAATTCCGGCACACGGGCCACAATATCGGAGTAGGATCCGATCAGCCCCTGCACCTTGGGTTCCGCGGCCAGGACACCCAGCGCGCCGGCCATTGCCGCATGGAAGGCATCGATGTCGGCCTCCAGTGTCGTGTTGGGCAACTCCGCGATCATGCTTTTTACGGTGATCGAAAAGGTACTGGGCCCATACCGTTGTAGGGTGTTGAGCGCGGAGGACATGTCTGCGGCCATGCGCCCGCGATCCTCCATGTACTTGTCGGCGTCTCCCAGAGCCCCCAGCAGCGGAAACAGGCCCAGAATGCCCTTTTCGTTGAAGGAGAGGAGCAGTTCGAGAACCGCGCTCGGGCGAATCGGATTGTCGGGCTCCAGTTCGCTCTCGGCGGCTTCCTTGGATCGGTTGACGAAATCCGTCCAGCTTTCCGTGACGCGGGCCACTCCCGCCTTCAGGTTGACAAACGCGTCGGGCGTGTCGGTCCGATCAAAATAGATGGCCAGGCGCTCACGCAGTTCCGCTTCGGGAACAGCGGGGTCCATGGCATCGAACAGAACCGCGAAGGGCAGCATTTCGGCCCGCCGCAGCCGCTGGACATGGGCGCGCAGAATGTCGTTGGCGCGGGGGAAGCGGCCCAACGCGATCAACTCGTGCCGCAAGGCCAGATAGGCGTCCAGGATGGCCGGCTCATCCCCCGCCGCGGTGTGGTAATCCAGAATTGCTTCCCACAGTTCCACACGCCATTCAGCATCGTGGGTGAACGCCGCGGCGGCCTTGGTGCAGGCAGCGACCTCGGCGCTGGTCGCACCATTGTCCGTCGGCCGCTGGCCGGTCATCTGTCGCAAGGTGGCAACCAGCGTCTGATGCCGACGCGCATCGTCCATATCCTTCGCCGACGAACAGAACAGCAGCGTGCAGAAATCAAGGGTCCCGGTGACCGGCGCTTGACTCTCGCCGTCCACCGCCGGACATGTGCCGACGACCGGAATGTAGTTGTAGGCGCCGTCCAACCCGGCCGGCCATTGCCGGTTCAGGGCTTCCACCGCGCGGGCGACGCTCAGGGGGGTCGTCAGCTTCGCCGCGGCGAAGCCGCGTTCCGCGCGTCCCAGATCGTCGGCGGCAAGGTGGAAGGCGCGCACCCTCGCCAGCGCGATCCCACGATAAAGGTGGAACCAGGCGTTCGGGGCGAGTTCCAGGCCCTCGTCAATGAGCCGGATGGCCCGGAAGCTGTCGGCCAAGGCGTCATCGTGCGCGTTTTCGGACTGGTCGTTCGATTTCCTGGACGCGCGGATGGGTTGAGGCCGTTCGGACAGCATCGCGTGCGCCTCGACGCGGCGCTTGGCCAACAGGAACAACTCCAGCGCCTTTTCCGAGAACGGCCGGCCGGACAGATCGGCGGCCTGCCATTGCTCGATCGTCGGATCCCGCAGAATGGGGTGTTTGGACAGGGTTTCGAAATAGTCGGGCTGCGACGGGAAACTCAGGTTCAAAGGCCAGAATGGGAACGTCAGGTGGACGTCTCCCGGCCCCCGCTTGATGACGTTCGAGTAAACCCGCGCGTCCTCGCTCCCCGTTGCGGGATTTGCCGCCAGGGCGTCGCCAAAAGCGGCCCCAAGCATCCCCAAACACAGAATCGCGGGCAACGCCGCCATGATCAACCGCCGTGAAACGCCACCCATCGTTGCCGCCCCCCTCTACGAACCGGGCGCAGCCGAGGGCGGCTTGACCGGGGCGGCCGGCATGGGCCGTCCGATGACCTGCTCAACGCCCCCCGCGCCATAGCTTTGGATGTTCGCCCTCACCGGACCGTTTCCGGTGGTGGAGATGCGCTGTTTCTGGTCCCCATCGCCGATCTGCGTCATGGTCGCCGAGACCGGCGCCGGTGCGGTTCCGGGAACGGCGGGACCGACGGCCTGCACCGCCTCGCCGTTTCCCAGCCGGTTGATATGGATCGAGGTTTCGCCCTGGGTTTCGATCACCGTCTGCCGAATCGCCCCATCGCCGGTCTTGTCGATTTTGGCGTCTATCCCACCCTCTTTGCCGTGCGCGTTGAACAACGGCGTTTGCGGCGCGCCGGAGGACGTGGCCGGCGGAACCTGCGAAACCATGGCATCTGCGGTTTTCGTGGCGGCCGGCGCAGCCTCGTCCTTGGGCCAAATGCGTTCGACGATGGGAATGGCCAAGGAGACCACAAGTGCCGCCAGGGCGACGGCGCCCTGGAAAACCGGGCGCCCAAAGGTCGAAACCAGCGTGGTCTTGGCAGGCATGCGCTCCCCCGGATGCATTGGCGACGACAAACACCCTCGATGAGGGTATTATGAGTCGGCGCCGCAACGCAAACAGCAACGGAAACGAATGCGCAAAACGCAAAAGCCGCCCATAGACGGAATGTCCGGGCGGCGCTGATCCGACGGATCGCCATCAAAGGAATTTTACGGGCCACCATTCATCGGTGGCTGATACGCGAGCAACCCTGATGCGTCTGGGTTGAGATGGCGTCCCCACGGGGATTCGAACCCCGGTTGCCGCCGTGAGAGGGCGGTGTCCTAGGCCTCTAGACGATGGGGACGTCGTTGGCGTGGGCGGGGTTTTAGCGAACCCCACCCAACCGATCAAGCCTTTTCTGACAGGTTTTTTGCGATTTCCAGAAAATCGTCCACGGCGGCCTGCGGCGTGTCGAACGCGGTGACCAGACGCAGCAGCCCACCGTCCCAGCGGTAGAAGCGGAAGCCCGCCGCCTCCAGCCCGTCGGCGACGTTCGCCGGCAGGCGCGCGAAGATCTCGTTGGCTTCCACCGGATAGGCCAGTTCCGCCCCCGGCAGCGCCGCCAGCCCCTGCGCTAGCCGGTCGGCCATGGCGTTGGCGTGCCGGGCGAGCCGCAGCCACAGCCCGTCCGCCAGCCACGCGTCCAGCTGCGCCGACAGGAACCGCATCTTGGAGACGAGGTGCGCGCCGCGCTTGCGGCGATAGCCGAAATCCTCGGCCAGCGCCGGGTTGAAGAAGACCACCGCCTCCGCCGCCAGACAGCCGCCCTTGGTGGCGCCCAGCGACAGCACGTCCACGCCGGCCTTCCAGGTCACCTCGGCGGGCGAGCGGCCGAGCCGCGCGATGGCGTTGGCGAAGCGGGCGCCGTCCATGTGCGTCGCCATGCCGTGGGCGCGCGCGACCTCGACCAGGGCGGCCACCTCGTCCGGGCGGTAGACGGTTCCGGCCTCGGTCGCCTGGGTCAGGCTGAGCGCCGCCGGCTGGACCCGGTGCACGACGCCGATGGCCGCCGTCTCCAGCGCGGTCCTCAGGCCCTCCGCCGTCAGCTTGCCGGCAGCGCCCGGCAGCGCCACGAGCTTGGCGCCGTTGGTGAACTGCTCCGGCGCGCCGCACTCGTCGACGTTGATGTGGCTTTCCTCGTGGCAGTAGACCGCGCCCCAGGGCGGGACCAGCGCCGACAGGGACAGCGCGTTCGCCGCGGTGCCAGTGGCGACCGGGAACACCGTCACCTCGGTCTCGAAGATGTCCGACAGGCGCCGGGTGACGCTGGCGGTCAGGGCGTCGTCGCCGTAGGGGTTGGCCTGCCCGATGGAGGCGGCGGCCAGCGCGTTGACGATCTCCGGCGCGGCGCCGGCGACGTTGTCGCTGCGGAAATCGTGGCTCATCGCGGGGCTCCTGCCTTGCCGGTGGTGATGGTGGTGGTGATCGCGCCGGAGCGCGGATCCATCACATAGAGACGGTCGGAGTTATCCGGCAGAGTCACGCGGAACAGCACGCGGTTGCCGGCCGCCACCGGATCGCCGATGCGCGAACCGGCGGGGAGGTCCAGCCCGACCTCGTCGATCTTGCCGGCGGGAACGGCCACGCGGTCGACGGTGGCGTCGGCGCGGCGGTCGGGATCGGACATGCGCTTGTAAAGCTCGACGCCGATCACCGCGAAGCCGACGATGATCATCACGCCCATGATGACGATGAGTGCCTTGAGGAACTTCACGGTTTGGGGTCCACTCTCGCGCGGATATGAGGAGTTTCGCCGAACGATGCCCGAGCGCACCGACATCAGCTACAATGAGCAGGTCACCTACCAAATCCCGGACGACGCGGCCGGAGAACGGCTGGACAAGGCTTTGGCGGCGGGCCTGCCCGGCCTGTCGCGCTCGCGCCTCCGGGCGCTGCTGGAGCAGGGCTGCGTGCGCGAGGGCGGGCGGACGATAACGGACCCGTCCCTGCGGGTCAAATCCGGCCAAACTTTCGACGTTTTCATCCCCGAAGCTGAGCCTGCACAGCCGGAAGCCCAGGACATCCCCCTGGACGTGGTTTACGAGGACGAGGACGTGCTGGTCATCGACAAGCCCGCCGGGCTGGTGGTTCATCCCGCCGCCGGCAACCCGGACAACACGCTGGTGAACGCGCTGCTCGCCCATTGCGGCGACAGCCTGTCGGGCATCGGCGGGGTCAAGCGGCCGGGCATCGTGCACCGACTCGACAAGGACACCAGCGGCCTGATGGTGGTCGCCAAGAACGACCGCGCCCACCACGCGCTGACCGAACAGTTCTCCGGCCGCTCGCTCAGCCGCACCTACCGGGCGCTGGTCTGGGGCGTCCCCTCCCCCCGCGAAGGCCGGATCGAGGGCAACATCGGCCGCAGCAGCGCCGACCGCAAGAAGATGGCCGTCGTGGCGAACGGCGGGAAGCACGCCGCCACGCGCTACCGCGTGATCCGGAACTGGGGCACCGCCGTATCGCTCGTCGAATGCGTGCTGGAGACCGGGCGCACCCACCAGATCCGCGTGCACATGGCGCACATCGGCCATCCCGTCGTCGGCGATCCGCTGTACGGAAAGGGGCGGGCCGCGCGCCCCGGCGGCAAACACGCCTCTGCCCTGCCGGAACCGCAGCGCGGCGCGTTTGTTGGCTTTCCTCGACAGGCGTTGCACGCCACGGCCCTGACGTTCCTGCACCCGGCGCACGGCAAACCGGTGCGGTTCGAGGCCGGTCTGCCGCTGGACATGCAGGGGCTGATCGATACCTTAGAATCACTATAAAGTTACTATACCCACGCACACAAGTCGGTTATTCTTCGTTTCGGCGGGTGCCCTCAAGCTCAAGGTCGGGTATGGCCAAGAGTGGGGCGGCACATTAAGGTGAACGGTCGGGTGCCCATCAGAAGGCACGAACAGCGGCCGTCGGAGAGGGTCTAACATGGCGACACTATCCAGCGTTCCGGTCATCAGTTCCGAAAGCAACCTCTCGCGTTACCTTCAGGAGATCCGCAAGTTCCCCATGCTTGCGGCCGAGGAAGAGTACATGCTGGCCAAGCGCTGGCAGGAGCATGAGGATTCGGTTGCCGCGCACAAGCTGGTCACCAGCCACCTGCGGCTCGTGGCGAAGATCGCCATGGGCTATCGCGGCTACGGCCTGCCTCTGTCGGAACTGATCTCCGAAGGCAACGTCGGCATGATGCAGGCGGTCAAGCGGTTCGACCCGGACCGCGGCTTTCGGCTGGCGACCTACGCCATGTGGTGGATTCGCGCCGCCATCCAGGAATACATCCTGCACAGCTGGTCGCTCGTGAAGATGGGCACCACCGCCGCGCAGAAGAAGCTGTTCTTCAACCTGCGCCGGCTGAAGGGCCAGATGCAGGCCATCGAGGACGGCGACATGTCGCCGGAGCAGGTGCGCCAAATCGCCACGACGCTGGAAGTGCCGGAGCAGGACGTCATCAACATGAACCGCCGCCTCGGCGCGCCCGACCATTCGCTGAACGCGCCGCTGCGCGCCGACAGCGAGGGCGAGTGGCAGGACTGGCTGGTGGACGAGACGGCGAACCAGGAAATCTCCCTGGCCGAAAGCGAGGAGCTGGGCAAGCGCCGCAAGCTTCTGGCCCAGGCCATGGAGCATCTGAACGAGCGCGAGCGCCACATCCTGATCGAACGGCGCCTGCGCGATAACCCGACCACGCTGGAAGACCTCTCGCAGAAATACGGCATCAGCCGCGAGCGCGTCCGCCAGATCGAGGTTCGCGCCTTCGAAAAGCTCCAGAAGGCGATCAAGAATGCTGCGCTTGAGCAGCGTCTGGTGAGCTGAGCACCTCGCAAACGTCCCCTCTCCCCACTGTGGGGAGAGGGGACTTGAGGAGCCCTACGCCCCGGCGGCTTCCTCTTCCGGCTGGAGGCCGCCCGACTCGTCGAAGGTCTCTCCGGCGACGTCCGGTCCCCATTCCTGGACCAGCGCGACCTTCTTCTGCTTCAGCCCGTCCACGCGCTTTTCCGCGCGCGACACCTCCAGATTCGCGATCACCGGCGGGATGCCGTAATAGAGCGCCCAGCCGATCGCCGCCGCCCCGTACATGACCAGCCACGCCACCGGGTCGGAGAAAATCTTCCCCACCGCCGCGATGGTGTGGTGGTGCTTCCACAGGTCGATGGCGAAGGGCATGCAGCCGCAGAAGTTCAGGCCGCCGACGGTGATCGGGGCCGACTTTTCCGGGTCGCGGTCGACGACGTAGGCGACCATGGTCGGGATCATCCCGACGCCGAACAGGATCGAGGTCGGCAGCACCACCAGTCCCGCTGGAATGATCAGCAGGATCAGCGTCAGCATGCTGCCTTTTCTTTTCTTCTTTTTCTTGCCGCCCTTGGCCATAGGCTCACCGATCCGTCAGAAGGCGAAGAAGAGGATGATGCCGGCGACCAGCAGGGTCGACAGCAGGCTCGACGCGATGGCCGCCACCTGCCGCCCGCTCGATTCGATGATGGTCTCGCGGTCGCCCATCATCTGGCGCAGCTTGTTGATCTCGGCGTCCGCCTCGCGATAGGCGATCTGGGCCGCCTCGAACTCCAGCTTGTCGCGGCGCAGCGATTCGGGGTCGTCCACGATCTTCAGCAGCTCGCCCAGCCGGCCATTGTGGGCGGCGGCGTCGGCCTGCTTGCGCACGGCCTCCTGCTGCGGGCGGCTGTGGAAGCGGCGGAAGGCCGGCTCCAGCAGCGCCACCACCCAGGCCGCGAGGTGCGACAGGCTGTCGGTGCCGGTGCGCGCCTGCACGTCGGACAGGATGGTCAGCATGGCGATGACCCGGCGCATCGGCTCGATGCTGGACCCCAGCTGGCTGTACAGCAGCTCTTCCGTGCGCTTGTGGCGGGAGGCCAGGAAGGAGGCGACGTGGCGGTCGATGGGATCCTTGTGCCGCTCGCCCCCCGCCGCGATCCAGTCGAGCGCGCGCAGCAGCTCCGCCGGCGTGGTCGGCAGCTGCTTGACGACCAGCGGGCTGATGCAGGGCATGGTCAGGTTCATTTCATACAGAACCCGCTCCACCCCCAGCCCGTGCGCCGTGCGGTCGAGGAAGCCGCGGATCTGGTCGAAGCCCTGCACCATCGGCACGAATTCCGGCTTGAAGTCCGACTGGCAGTTCACCCAGAACATGGGCAGCTGGTTGGCCAGAACCTCGGCCACTGGCTGGGGCGACTCGCCGCGCATGAAACAGTCGGCCAGCATGGAACCGATGCCGTCGGGCATCATCGCTTTGGCGCGATAGCGGATGGGAGCCGCCGGGTCGAGCGCCATGCACACGCGCGCCACCAGCCGGTCGGACATGGTGCCGCCCTTGCCGGTGGAGGCCGTCTGTATGGCGCCGGCGACCGCCTCGGCACGCTGATCGTCGCCCATGGAGCGGCGCAGCCACTTGTCCAGCTCGCCACCCTCGATGACCGAGCTGGCCGCCGCGACGTGCTTGGCGAAGGCGCGGGCCAGTGTGCGGCAGTGCCAGTACTCCTGCCCCTGGAATTCCAGCGGACGGGCGGCGCGGCGCGGAACCTGCGGCTGCTTCGGGCTGAGGCGCCGGCCGGCGACCCAGAGGTCGAGGTCCTGCAAGGTCCAGCGCTGCTTGGGATCGTCCACCAGCAGGCCGCGCAC
>JAEZID010000244.1 GCA_023416195.1 Pseudomonadota bacterium
ACGCACGGGGGCGCCGGTCCGCGCCGCCACCCACAGGGTCGGCAGCGGCGCGAAGGGCGGTTCCTGGCGGCTCGACGCGCGGCGCGGCCGGCCGGTCGAAGCCGTCGCCTTTTCCGAAGCGGCCACCGCGCGCTATCCACACCTGCTGGACAGCGACCCCTACGCCACCGTCAACGCGCTGACCACCAGCGACACGTCGCCGACCCTGACCGGGACCGTCGGCAATCAGGGGGCTCTGGCGCTTTACGTTTCCGTCAACGGGACGGATTACCGGGTCACGCCGACCGGCTCGACCTGGAGCCTGGATCTGCCGGATGGGATCATCGGCCCCGACCGTCTGCAGGTGGACGTGATCGTCTCCCTTTTCGACGAGATGGACGGGATCTGGATAGAAGCTGACCGAAAACACCTGCGGTACGACGCCACGCCCGCCTATGTGACCCTCACCTCGCCGACCCTGACCAACGACGCCACGCCGACCCTGTCGGGCTATACCGAATACAATTCTACGGTCACGGTCACGGTCGGCGGCGCGACCTACAGCCTGTTCGTTCCGGGAAGTCCGTTGACGCCCGACCGAGCGTGGTCCCTCGATCTCGGCAGCGCCACACCGTCGTCCGGCACCTTGTCGCTCGACACGAACGGCCCCAACACCGTCACGCTTCAGGCCGTTGACGAGGCGGGCAACCCCTCCTCGATCGAAACGGTCACCCTGACCATCGACACCACGCCGCCGTCCGTCAGCATCGGAACGGTCGCCGGGGACGACCGGATCAACGGCGTCGAGGATGACGACGCCGTCATCGTGTCCGGCACCACGGTCGGGGCCGAGGCCGGCCGGGCGGTGACCGTCCGCGTCGGCTCGGTCGTGGCGACGGGGACCGTCGGGATTGACGGGGCCTGGACGGCCTCCCTGCTCTCCGCCGATCTGGCCGGCCTGTCCGAAGGCACGCTGACCATCACCGCCGACGTGAGCGACGCGGCCGGCAACGCCGCCACCCAGGCGAGCCGGAGCGTCCTTTACGACCGCACGGCGCCGGCGACGACGGTCGGCAGCATCGCCCTGTCGAGCGACACCGGCAGCCTGACCGACGATTTCGTCACCGCGACCGCGCTCCAGACCGTCACCGCCAGCCTGTCGTCTGCCTTGCAGGCCGGCGAGGCGCTGTATGGCTCGACCGACGGCGGAACGACCTGGACGGACATCAGCGCCTTCGTGGCGGAAACGGCGATCAACTGGATGGGCGTGACCCTGTCGGGCAGTTCGTCGCTGCGGTTCCGGGTCAGCGACACCGCCGGAAACCATGCCCCCGTGGCCATCCAGGAATATTGGCTGGACGACGCGGCGCCGACCCTGGATGCGGCGGCCAGCCGGGTATCCGGCGCCACCCTGACCCTGACCTTCAGCGAAGCCGTGTTCCTTCCCGCCGATCCGGCAGCAAAGACTGCCGGCATGTCGGTGACGGTGGCGGGACAGGTCGTCGCCATCACCGACGTGGCCGGATCGGGAAGCCAAACCCTGACCCTGACGCTCGCGACTCCCACCACGGCCGGGCAGGCCGCCAGCTTCCTCTACGACCCGGCGGCAACCGACAGCGGTCTGAACGACCTGGCGGGCAACGAGGCCGCCGCGATATCCGCAGCCGTCACCAACCTCCTTCCTTCACCGCCACCACCGCCACCACCGCCACCGCCACCGCCGCAACCCTCGGACGGCGGCAGTTCCACCACGACGATCGGCGGGGTTCCGGTGACCTCGGTCAGGGCCACCAACGCGGACGGCTCCATCACCCAAACCCTTTCCGTGCCCACGACGGCCACCGGCGCAGCCCCCGTCATTCCGCTGGTGTCCTCGGGCGGAGCATCGCTGACGGCTCAGTTGCCCGCCGGATTCGGGTTGCAGGTCACGGGCCCCGCAGCACCGCAATCAGCCGACGCGGCGAGGGCCGGGCTGAAGCGTCAGCTGGAAACGCTGGCCGCCGGGACGGCGGGTGCCGATGATCTGGCCGGGGAAAGTTCAGGCTTTCTCAGCAGCCTGCCGACCACCGGCGCCGTGCTGGTCCAGACCTTGACGCCGACGGTGACAGGGAATGCCACGCCCGGCGCCCCCCTGGTCATCAGCGGCAGCACGACCGTCGGCGGCACACCGACCGCTTTGCTGATCGACACGCGCAATCTGCCGCCGGGCATCGTGCTTCAGCTCCAGAACGTCGAGTTCGCGGCGGTGCTCGGCAACATTCAGGTGACCGGGGGGGACGGATCTCAGAATGTCTGGGGGGATGGCGGCACCCAATACATCGTGCTGGGCGCTGACGACGACACGCTGCACGGTGGAGGTGGCGACGACTATGTCGGCTCGCTGACCGGCAGCGACGTGCTGTACGGCGACGCGGGTAACGACACGGTGTCGGGCGGCGAGGACAACGACACGCTATACGGCAACACCGGGACGGATCTGTTGCACGGCGGCAGGGGCAACGACGAGTTGCACGGCGGCAAGGACGGCGACGTGCTGTTCGGTGACCTCGGCAACGACGTTCTGCTGGGCGAGCTGGGGGCGGACAGCCTGCAGGGCGGTGTCGGCGACGACTGGCTGAACGGTAATCAGGAGAACGACACGGTGCGCGGCGGCCAGGGCAACGATGTGGTGCGCGGCGGCAAGGGCAACGATTTGGTGTTCGGCGACCTGGGCGACGACCAAGTGTGGGGCGACTATGGCGACGACACGCTCATTGGCGGGGCGGGGGCGGACATCTTCTGGATCCGCTCGGGCGACGGGCACGACGTGGTCATCGACTTCAACGCCGCCGAGGGCGACCGCATTGGGCTGACCGCCGGGCTGACGTACACACTCGCAGCCAATAGTGCCGGCGAGGCCGTAATCATCTTTTCCAACGACGACGATATCACGCTGATTGGGGTACGAAGAGACCAAGTGCAAAGCAGTTGGCTGTTGACCGGATAAACAGTCGGATAAGCGCTGTCCTGAGACAATCAGGCTGTCTTACAGGCGTGTCGGAAACAGGCGCCTACGTGTCTCTGTCTGAAGCTTGCCAAGTGTGAATCCAACAACCTCTTACCATAAGCTGCTGTCGCAGTGTTGCAAAAGGGGACGCAGGCTCAGGAGCCGTTGTCAGATCCGCTTGTCGCCAGCTCAGTTCCGTGAAACAGACGCCCCCTTCACAGCGGGGAGAGCGCCTGCCGCATCGCCTCCGCTGTGGGAACGTCGGCCGGGAAAAAGGCCTCAATGGCCAGTTCGGACAGGGTGACGTCCACCGCTGTTCCGAAAACCGTCGTGGTGCTGAAGAAGCTGAGCGTCCCGGTTTCCGTTCGAAGCCGCAGAGGGACCACCACGCCGTCGTGTAACGACGGCGTCTCGCCCCGACTGTGCGGAGCGTGCCCGTCGGGGATTGGGTAGCCCTTCAACTCGTCGAGCAGCACCACAAGCGTGGGATCGGCACTGACGTCAATCTGATGCGTCAGCCGATGCAGGATGTGCGTCCGCCACTGGGAGTAATTCTCGATCCGCGGCGCCATGCCGGAGGGGTGAAGGCTGAGGCGCAGCACATTTACCGGGGGCTGGAGAAGCTCCGGCGCGGCACCGGCGAGCAACGGGGCGACCGCCCGGTTGGCCGCGACCAGCGTCCAGTGCCGATCCACGGCCAAAGCCGGGTGAGGCTCGTGCCCGGTCAGCACGAGATCGACGGCCTGGCGGGCGGCCTGCATCTCGGGATCGTCCAGCCGGTGTTCGGAAAAGACCGGCGCAAAGCCCGCGGCGGCGAGCAGCGCGTTGCGGTCGCGCAGTGGGATGTCCATCCGCTCCGCCAAGTGGAGCAGCATGGTCCGGCTGGGCTGCGAGCGTCCCGTTTCCAAAAAGCTGACGTGCCGGGTCGAGATGTCGGCCTCGCAGGCGAGGTCGAGTTGGCTGAAACCGCGCCGCTTGCGCCATGCGCGCAGCAGCTCGCCGACCGGCTGGCGCGGCACGGTCCTGGGGGATGGACGGTGTCGGACGGCTGTCTGCGGCATGGTTCCTGGCTCCCGTTCGGCGGTCTTGTTGTTTTGCAATACCATGATATCAGCGCTGCCTACCGGGTCTCCAGAAAGGCCAGCAGGTCGCGGTTGAAGCGGTCCATATGGGTCAGGAACAGGCCGTGCGGCGCCCCTTCGTAGACGGTCAGCGTCGCGTTCGGCATCAACTCGGCGGTTTTCCGCCCGGTGATGCCAAGCGGGCTGGACACGTCCAGGTCGCCGTGGACCAGCAACGTCGGCACGGCGATCTCTGGAAGCTCCCGCCGGAAGTCCGTGGACGTCGTCGCCCGATGGCAGTCCAGAAGCGCCTTCATTGAGGCCTGCAGGGCCATCGACTTGACCCACGCCATCATGTCCGTCGAGCTGTCCGCCGTCATGAAGGGGCGAATGTTGTCCTCCAGCCATTTCGGCAAGTCCCGCACAAGCCATTCCGAGCGGAAAGCCTCGAAAACGGCGGGGTCGATCCCGTCGGGGTTGTCGTCCGCGCGGGCAAGCATCGGCGTCACCGTGCCGACCAGGACCGTGCGGGAAACGCGGCTACTACCGTGCCGGCTTAGGTAGCGGATGATTTCCCCGCAAGACATGGAATGGCCGACCAAGGTGACGCCGCGCAGATCCAGCGTGTCGAGCAGGGTGGCGAGGTCGTCGGCCAGCCGGTCGAAGTCGAAGCCGGTCCCTGGGTCGCTCGACCGGCCATGGCCACGGCGGTCGTACGCAACACAGCGGTGGCCGTGCTCCGCCAGCGCCAGCATCTGATAGGCCCAGGAATCGGAATTCAGCGACCAGCTCGACAGGAAGACGACGGGGTTGCCGTGCCCCCAATCGCGGTAGAAGAGCGCCACGCCGTCGTCCGTGTGGATGAAGCCGGGCGCGGCCGGGCCGGCGGGGGACATCGATGGCACGCTCATGGTCGGTGCTCCTGCGTTCGGTGAAACTGCGGGACGGGAAAGCCGGTGCTTCACGCACCGGCGGGAACCCGGTCCAGGAAGCCGGTCACCGAGCGAATCCGCCCGTCGGCGGCGAGTTGGACGAAGTCGGTGCCGATGACCACGGGCTCGGCCCCTGCTGGAGCCAGCGACCAGGAGAAGCGCACCCGGTCGTTGTGACCGTCGGGCGTGCCGTGCAGGGTGAAGCGGAAGTTTGGGAACCGCTGCTGCACGGCGCCGATCAGGGCGCCAATGTCGGCGTGGCCGTTCGCCCGCATCATCGGGTCGAGGTAATGCGCATCGTCGGTCCAGTGTTCGGCGAGCAGCGCGCGCCGACGGTCTGGGTCCGCCTCGTTCCATGCGGCGATGTAGTGCTGGGCGACATGGGCGGCGTTCGTCATGGCGGGGCTCCTTTGTGAGGCGTTGCCCGGATCGACCGGACGCCCACAGCATCACCGTTCCTCGATCCGCCCGCGATTACGTGGCAGGTAAAGAAAAGGCTCTTGTCGCGGTCTCCCGCCTATCCGCCTGTTCCAGTGATCGCGAAGCCGGGAAGGAGTACGATCAGGCTCCTGAAGGCCAAGGGAGCCTCGGCAATGACGGAAGCCGCGGCCGTTCGCTGGGAGAGCGGTGACCTCTATGAACCCTACGTGGGCCGCTGGAGCCGTCCGGTGGCCCACGCGTTGCTCTCTTGGCTGAACGCCCCGACCGACCTCGATTGGCTCGACGTGGGCTGCGGCACCGGAACGGTGGCGGAGGCCATCGCCGAGCGATGCGCCCCCAAGCGTTTGGTCGGGATTGACCCGTCAGCCGGCTTCCTCGACTTCGCACGTCGGCGGTTGAAGGCGGCAAGCGCCGAGCTGCTTCAAGCCAATGCCCTCGGCCTGCCGTTCCCCGCCGCCCGGTTCGATCGCGTGGTGTCTGGCCTCGTCCTCAACTTCCTGCCCGATCATCCGCTCGCGGCTTCCGAGATGGCGCGGGTCGTTCGACCGGGCGGCGAGGTGGCGCTCTATGTCTGGGATTACGCGGGCAAGATGGAGTTGATTCGCCGCTTTTGGGATGCGGCGATCGCACTGGACACGCAGGCCCTCGGGTTCGACGAGGGGCGTCGTTTCCCGATATGCCAGCCGGAGACAATGCGCCGGCTGTTCGAGGGCGCCGGCCTTTCGCAGGTGAAGACCCTTGCGATCGACGTTCCCACCAAGTTCCGCGACTTCGACGACTACTGGGCCCCGCTCCTTGGCGGGCAGGCGCCGGCACCGGCCTACTGCATGTCGTTGGACGAGGACAGCCGAGCCGCGTTGCGTGAGCGCCTGCGGGCGTCCTTACCGGCACAGGCAGACGGCAGCATCCATCTTGTCGCGCGGGCCTGGGCCGTGAGGGGCCGCAAGGACTGACAAAAAAGGGTTCCGGCAGGTTTCGCGCCAGCTTGCCGGCGGTGCAATGGCTGACGTGGAGGATGCCCTCCATTCTGGAGGAGACGTATGCGCTGCCCGCACCGCCAATCGCCCAAGACCACGGAACGCTCAGACCGGACGGCGCACGGCTATCGGCGGTTCCGCTGCCGGGAGTGCGGGCGCCAGTTCAACGAGCGCACGGGCTCGGTGCTGA
>JAEZID010000247.1 GCA_023416195.1 Pseudomonadota bacterium
CCAACCTGCACCTGATGGCCCGGCACCTGCCGGAGGGCGCGGCGCGCTATCTGGACGGGGCCAACGCCGCGCTGGACCGGGCGAAGAAGCTGACCGGGCAACTGCTGGCCTTCTCCCGGCAGGAGGCCGTCAATCCGGTGGTGGTGGACCTGGGCGACAGCCTGCACGGGATGGCGAACCTGCTGGAACGCTCCATCCGCGCCGACATCGCGCTGAACTGGGATCTGGCGCCGCTGCCCATGGCGGTCGAAGTCGATCCGGTGCAGCTGGAGATGGCGGTGCTGAATCTGGTCATCAACGCCCGCGACGCCATGCCGAGGGGCGGGCGCATCCGCGTTTCGGCCCGGCCGGCCGGCGATTCGATCCTGCTGGAGGTGGCGGACTCCGGCCAGGGCATGCCGCCCGAGGTGCAGGCCCGCGCCTTCGAGCCGTTCTTCACGACCAAGAGCGACGGCAAGGGCACCGGTCTGGGGCTGTCGATGGTCTACGGCTTCGCCCGGCAGTCCGGCGGCAACGCCGAAATCGAGAGCACGCCCGGCCAGGGCACGCTGATCCGCATCGCCCTGCCCGCCACCGCCAAGCGTCCGGTCGCCGAGCCGGCGGCCCCGGAAGCGGCGCAGGTTGGGCCGGAGCATGTGCGGGTGCTGGTGGTGGAGGACAACGCGCTGGTGCTGATGGCGACGGTGGAGGGGTTGGCGCAGGAAGGCTTCGACGTGCTGACCGCCGACCATGGCGCCGAGGCGCTGGAGGTTCTGGAGCGCGAGGCGGGAATCGAGGTGGTGGTGTCGGACGTGGTCATGCCCTACGGGGTGTCGGGGATCGACCTCGCCCGGCAGGTGCATGAACGCTGGCCGCACATCCGGGTGCTGCTGATCTCCGGCTACAGCCCGGAGTCGCTGGCCGGCCTGGGGGCGGACACCGCCGTTCTGCCGAAGCCCTTCACGCCCGACCAGCTGGCCGGCCGCATCCGCGCGCTGCTGGCGGCGGTTCAGACCGCGTAAGTCCGGGCCAGTTGGGTCCAAGCGGTGCGGCGATCGTCACATCAGCACGCTGATGAACATCGGCAGCCACAACGCCAGCGACCAGAGAAGACCGAGGAAGACCCCCTGCGTCAGGTCGGTGAAGGTCGGTTCGGCAAGGGAATGGAGGCGCCAGATGGCTTCGCGGTCCTTGGTCCGTTCCGGCTGAGCGTCGTGCATGGCGTGCCCTTCTCGTGCTGTCGGACAGTCGGCATTCGTCGTGCCGCAGTCGTCTTCCACAGAACCATCGAAAGCGGCTCCGGTTCCGCATTGCACATAAGATGGGGAATCGCCGCGACCAACCGTCCCGAAGGACGGAACCCCTTTCGGGTCGGAACAATGAAAAACCCCTCTTCCACGGGGAAGAGGGGTTTTCGAAAGCGGTGCCCCAAACAACAGGTCGGGGTGCCCGGCCGGTGCTTCGCTTGCCTGGGCGTTACTTGCCTGGGCGTTACTTGCCCGGACGGATCACGGGGGTGAGCTGGTCGCCCCAGCTGCCCGACGCGTTGTGATAGCGGGCGGTGCGCATCAACTCGACCGTGATGCCGGCCTCCACGGCCTTGACGACGGCGTCGTTCAGGCGGTGCAGGTTGTTGGCGATGATGCGGATGGCGCTTTCCTGTTCCGGCGTCAGCTCCGAACGATCGTCCGGCGGCGCGTCCTGGAAACCCGATTGGTTGGTCATGCGGTGTTCCTTCCCTCGTTCTCTGGCGGCGTCAGGCCTGGATACGTCTTAACACATCGTGCGCCGGGAGCAAGGGCGCGGCGAGACAACCTCATTCGAAAGATCCATGCGCTGGACGTATTTGATCGGTGGGACCGTTCGTCCTACCCTGCGCTGCAACGAATAAAACGGCACCACGCCGAACGAAGACGAACGAGGGGAACATGGCCGAAACCGCACACGAATCCCAGACGACCGATTCCAGGGCTGTCGCCTTCCTGGGGTTGGGCACCATGGGCTTTCCCATGGCCGGGCATCTCGCCAAGGCCGGGCACCGGGTCACAGTCTACAACCGGACGGCGGCCAAGGCCGACGCCTGGGTGAGCCAGTTCGGGGGTGCCAAGGCCGCCACGCCGGCGGAGGCCGTCCAGGGGGCCGAGGTCGTGTTCCTGTGCGTCGGCGGCGACGACGACGTGCGCGCGGTCGCCGGGGCGGCGCTGGACGCGATGCCCCCCGGGGCGGTGATCGCCGACCATTCCACCGTATCGGCCGAAGTGTCGCGGGAGATGGACGCGGCGGCGCGGGCCAAGGGCCTGTTCTTCCTCGACGCGCCGGTGTCCGGCGGTCAGGCCGGGGCCGAGAACGGCGTGCTGACCGTGATGGTCGGCGGCGACGCGACGGCGTTCGAGCGCGCCCGGCCGCTGATGGCCTGCTACGGCCGATCGGTGACGCACATGGGCGCGTCGGGCGCCGGGCAGCTGACCAAGATGGTCAACCAGATCTGCATCGCCGGGCTGGTCCAGGCGCTGGCCGAGGGCATGTCCTTCGCGCAGAAGGCCGGGCTGGACGGGCACAAGGTGGTGGACGTGATCTCCAAGGGCGCCGCGCAGTCCTGGCAGATGGACAACCGGGCCAAGACCATGCTGGACGACAAGTTCGACTTCGGCTTCGCGGTGGACTGGATGCGCAAGGATCTGGGCATCGTGCTGGACGAGGCGCGGCGCAACGGGGCAACTCTGCCGGTGACGGCGCTGGTGGACCAGTTCTACGCCGAGGTGCAGGCCATGGGCGGCAACCGGCTGGACACGTCGAGCCTGATGAAGCGTTTGAGGCGGTGAGGGGATAAGCGCGGGCGCCGCCGGGGGGGGGGGGATTACCACCAAGACACCAAGACACCAAGACACCAAGGAGCCACGGCTTGCAGGGGGCGAGGATTCTTGGTGCCTTGGTGTCTTGGTGGTGAATCCTCGGCATGACGGCGTCGGTCCGGCCTTCGGCCGCCCCCTCATCCCAACCACTCTCCGCCTCCGGTCGCCTTCGGCGCCCGGCCCGCTTCGCGGACCGGCTCCGAGCCCCAGAGGGGAGAAGGGCTTTGGGGAAAAGCTTTTCAGCGGAGGACGGTGCAGACGCGGGTCAGGGTGTCGGCGGCACGGTCGAGGTCTTCGGCGCGGACCAGCACATAGTCGGTGTCGTAGGTGGACATCGCGAAGATCGAAATCCGCGCCTGGGCCAGCGGCACGGCGATGCGCGCGAGGACGCCGAACAGGGAGAAGTCCAGCGGGCCCTCCACCTTGAAGGCGCGCCAGCCGCGTTCGGCCTTCACGCTGTCGGGCACGCGGTCCTCGCGGCAGAGGATCGACAGTTCCTCGCCCGTGCGGGTCGCGCTGACCAGCGGGTCGGTCCAGTCGAGCCAGGACGGCAGGCCGTTGCCGGGGGGCAGGCGGGCGACGGCCAGGCGGTCGGGGAGGATCGAGAGGGTGAGTGTCGTCGACTCGTCCTGGATCAGGGCGGCGTCGAGCGTCGCCTGATCGACCTCGAACGGTTTCAGGATGCGCCGGGCGCGCGCGGCCAGCGACGGGATGCCGGAGCGCATGGCGCGGCCCAGCATGTCCGCCGCCGTGGGGCGCAGGTCGGGGGCCGTCGCCGCCAGATCGACCATGGCCTGGAGCGCCGAGGTCTGCACGATGCGGCTGGCGCCGGTCTCGAACCACGACAGCAGAAGGGTCGCGGCGCGGCCGCGCTGCGCGTCGGTCAGGGTCAGGCGCGGGATGATCTGGGCGAGGTGCCAGCGCACCTCCGCCTGATCGATGGCCGCCGCGTCGGTCAGCAGGCGTTCGGCGAAGGCGTCCAGCGGGCGGGCGTCGCCGCGCGACACGCGTTCCAGCGCGTCGGCGGCGCGCATGCGCACGCC
>JAEZID010000325.1 GCA_023416195.1 Pseudomonadota bacterium
TCGGGCGCGGCGCGGCCGGCGTGCAGCACCTCGTCGCGCGACTCGGTCAGAAGGCCGGCGGCCGTGCGCTCGTCCATCACCTCGAAATGCGGGGCGAGGCCGGCTTCCAGGGGGAAGCGGCGCAGCAGCGACTGGCAGAAAGCGTGGATCGTCTGGATCTTCATGCCGCCGGGGCAGTCCACCACCTGGGCGAACAGGCGGCGGGCGGCGGTGCACGTCTCCGCGCTGGGGCGCTCGCCGCACAGGTCGTAGAGGCGGTCTTCCAGATCGGCGTCGGGCAGGGTCGCCCAGATGCCCAGCGTGCGGTTGATGCGGATCGACATCTCCGCCGCCGCCGCCTTGGTGAAGGTCAGGCAGAGGATGCGGGCGGGCGGCGTGCCGGCCAGCATCAGGCGCAGCACGCGGTCGGTCAGCACCTTCGTCTTGCCGGAGCCGGCGGAGGCGCCGACCCACACCGACGACAGCGGGTCGGACGCGCGCCGCTGCGCCACGTTGGGGTCGAGCGGCAGGTCGCGGGCGGGCAGGGTGGTCAGGGTCATGGCGCGGCCGCTCCGTGGGGCGTGCGGGCGATGTGCCCCCTCCCCAACCCTCCCCCGCTGTGCGGGAGAGGGGGCTGACTTTCCCTCTCCCGCGAAGCGGGGGAGGGAGGGGACCCATGCGAAGCATGGGGAGGGAGGGGGCAAGCGAGCATCACGCCTCACCCCCGTCGCCACCGGCGGACCATTCCTGAACGCGGGCCAGATGGGCGTAGTCGGTGTAGCGTGGGGCCATGGCCGGGCGGGGGCAGGAGCGGTAGGGGGTGGCCGGGTCGTCGAAATGGCGGATCAGCTCTTCCAATCCGGCGCGGGCGTCGGCGGCCAGCGCGGCGGGATCGCCCTTCACGGGCTTTTCCTCGCCGGCCGGGTCGCCGCCGGACAGGCGCCAGAAGGATAGTTCCGCGACCTTGTTGGCCGCGACGCCGCCGAAGCCGCCAGCCTCGGCGATGGCGGCCTCCAGGGGAAGCTGCGGGGCGAAGCCAAGCTCGATCTCGCGGGTCGAGGGCGGGGTGCCGGTCTTGTAGTCGATCAGGACCAGCCCTTCGCCGGACGAGTCGATGCGGTCGGCCTTGGCGGTCAGGGTGAAGGGGCCGGCGGGGCCGTTCAGGACCAGCTGGCCGGACACCTCGGTCGCCAGGGGCTTGGTGGTCAGGCGGCGGTCGCGCTCCAGCCCGATGAACCACTCGGCGATGCGCTCGAACCGCGGCCACCAGAAGGCCCACACGTCGGGGTGCGTGCGCAGGAGCGGGCCGAACGCCTCGCGGCCCAGGTCGAGCAGGCGGGGCAGGGCATTGTCGGGCAGCGGGCCGGGATACTCGCGCACGAACCGGTCGAGCGCCGCGTGGATGAACTGGCCCCGGTCGGCGGCGCCGGGATCGGCGGCGATGGGGTCGAGCTTCGACAGGCGCAGGACGTGGCGCGCGTAGACGGCGTAGGGGTCGCGCATCCAGGTCTCCACCTGGGTGACCGACAGCTTGCGCGGGCGGGCGGCCACCGGCGGGCGTGGTTCCGGGGGCGGAATGGGCCGCACGGCGTCCGGTTCGTCCAAGCCGCGCGCCCAGGCGAGCCAGGGTTCGCCCGCCAGGTCGATGCGCCCGTCGAGCCCCAGGGCGCGCAGCACGGTTTCCAGGCGCAGCAGCCAGCGGGACGGGACGGTGGGCGTGCCCTCCACGCGCTCGGCGCGGGTCAGCACCACCTCGGGCGCGCCGCAGGCGTGGGTGAAGTCGTGGGCGGACAGGCCGACCATGCGTTCCGGGCTGGGCAGGCCGAAGTCGCGGCGCATCGGGCGCGACATCCAGGGATCGGCGGCGGGGTCGGGCGGCCAAGTGCCCTCGTTCAGCCCGCCGAGGATCATCAGGTCGAAATGCTGGAGGCGCGCCTCCATCGGGCCGAGGATCGACAGGCGCGGGTGCCGGCCGAAGCGCGGGCGCACCGCGCGCATCGCCATCAGCGCGTCGAGCAGCGCGGGATAGTCTTTGCCGGGAACGGCGGGGAAGCCGTCGGCGGCCTCCAGCAGTTCGTGGACGAAGCGCGCCGCCTCCTCGCCGTCGTCGTGCAGCCAGAGATAGCCGGCGCCGGGCTGCCCGGCCTGGGCGGCGAGCTTTTCGGCGAAGGCGACGTGGGCGCGGACGAGATCGCCGATGGGCGCGTTGCTGAACAGCACCTCCATGAAGGGCGCGGCGAGGCGGGCGAGATCCTCCAGCCAGTCGATCAGGATCGCCTGCTGGTCCTTGTGCTCGAACCGTTCGGTGGCGCGGACGGCGGCGAGCAGTCCGTCGAAACCCTCGGCCGGGCGGGGGCCGCGCAGGACGGTGCGTTCCAGCGCGCGGGCGGCGTGGCGGAAGTCGGACGGGTCGCGCCCGCCGGCCGCCAGCGGGTGCTTGGCGAGCGCCAGGAGATCCAGCGGGTGCGCGCGGCTGGCCGCAAGCTCGGCGGTCAGGCGCAGGTAGGTGCCGGCGGCGGTGTGGACGAGCGGCTGGCCCGCCGAGTCGTCCACCACGATGCCCCAGCGCGACAGCGCCATGGCGACGCGGCGCGCGAGGTTCCGGTCGGGGGTGACCAGCGCCGCGCGCTTTTCCGGCGTTTCCAGCGCGTGGCGCATCAGCAATGCGATGACCGACGCCTCCTCCTCCGACGTCGGGGCGTCGATGCGGGTGAGGTTGGCGAGGGCCGTCTCGTCGAAGCCCTCCAGGTCCCGCCAGCCTTCCGTCGTCGCGGCGGGGCGCATGGCCTCGGCGATCAGGCGGGCGCGGGACGCGCGCGGTTCCTCGGCATCGTTCCACAGCCGAACCGAATCGCGCGGAGAGCCGAGCGTGTCGAGCAGATGGGCAAGCCCGTGCTGCGGGTGCGATTCGTCGCGGCGGATGGCGTCCCAGGTCGTGTCGTCGGCGCTCTGGTCCAGGCCCGGCAGGACGACGGCGCCCTGCGGCAGGCGGGCGATGACCGCGAGAAGATCGGCGGAGGCGGGGATGGAGCCGGTGGAGCCGGCGGCGATGACCAATCCCTGCGGCGGGTCGGCGCGCCACAGCTTGGCCTGGGTTTCCAGCACGATGTTGCGGCGCTGCGCCGGGTCGGTCAGCTCGCTCTCGCCGAGGATCGCCGGCCAATGCTCGGTGACGATCTTCAGGAATTCCAGCGTGACCTGCCAGTGCTGGGCGTAGTCCGCCGGCACCAGCGAACCCAGCCGGTCGAAGGCCACGCGTTCCGTCCACACCGCGTCGATCAGCCGGCCGAGGTCGGCGCCGAGGCGCACGGCCTGCGCGGTGGTGGCGGAAACGCCCTTGGCCGACAGGATCAGACGGGCCAACATCAGCTGGCGCTTCAGGCCGCTGACCGCGTCCGGCAGTTCCAGGGGCACGCCGGGCAGTTCCTCCGCCGTCAGGCTGAGGGAGTCGGCGTCCAGTTCGCCCAGCGGGCTCATGCGCGGCAGCAGCATCGGCCGGCCGCCGGAGCGGCGCAGGAAGGCATCCCGCAGCGACCGGCAGGACCGGCGGGTCGGCAGCAGGACGGTCACGCCCGCGAGCGCCAGCGGGTCGTCGCCCACGCGCTCCACGATGCCCGCCGCCAGCGTGTCCACGAAGGACACGCCGGACGGAATCGTGAAGACCTTGGCCGCCGGATCGCTCATCATCGAATACTCAGGTGGTGACGACGACGGTGTCGCTCTTCGACAGGAGCACCTCGGACTCGGCGAGGGCTTCCGGGGTGCCGACGTGGAACCACAGGCCGTCGTGGGCGAGGCCGTAGAGGCGCCCGGCCTCCTGCGCGCGGTCCCAGACGAGGTTGGTGGAGAAGGGGCCGTCCGGCGTGTCCTTGAACAGCTCCGGCTTCACGATCTGGACGCCGGCGAAGACGAAGGGGGCGATCTCCATCTCGGCGCGGCGGGTCAGCCGGCCCAGCGGGTCCATGTGGTAGTCGCCGCGCCCGTCGTAGCCCACCGACTTGGTGGTCGCCATCAGCAGGAGCAGCGCGTCCATCTCGTCCGGGTTCCAGTGCGCCGCCAGACGGCGCAGCGTCGGCGACGGGCCGTCGAGCCACAGGATGTCGGCGTTGACCACGTAGATCGGCGCCTTGCCCAGATGCGGAAGGGCCTTCTTCACGCCGCCGCCGGTCTCCAGCAGCACGTCCTCCGGCGACAGGGTGATGGCCGGCTTTTTCCGCGTCTTCAGATGCTCGGCAATCATCTCGCCCTTGTAATGGCTGTTCACCACGGCGGAGGTGACGCCCGCCTCCTCCAGCCGGTCGAGCGCGTGGTCGAGCATCGGCTTGCCCAGGATGGGGATCAGGGGCTTCGGGCGCTCCAGCGTCAGCGGGCGCATGCGCAGGCCCAGGCCGGCGGCCAGCACCATGGCCTTTTTGGGCGCGTTCTTGGGCATAGACACAGCAGAGGACATAATCAATCCGGCTCCGGAACGACAAAGTCCGCGCGGGTTCCCGGCGGAAGATGCCGGGCGAACCAGTCGGCCACCGGGGCAAGCTCGGGCTTCGCGAGCTGGCCTTCCAGCAGCCGCCAGACGCGCGGCAGGTGAACGAGGTATCCACGGCGGCGCTGTTGCAGCGCCAGCCGCAAGAAGATGGCGACGATGCGCGCGTGCCGGACGGCGCCCAGCACGGCGTAGGACCGGCGGAACGCGTCGGCGTCCAGGTCCGGGAAGGCGGCGAGGTAGCGGTTCAGCAGGGCGGCCGTCAAGTCGGCGGGCACGTCGCGCCGCGCGTCCTCCAGCAGCGACACCAGATCGTAGGCGACGGGGCCGAGCCCGGCGTTCTGGTAATCGATGATGCCGGCCGCTTGGATGCCGGGGCGCGGCAGCCGCATCACGTTGTCCACATGGTAGTCGCGCAGCAGCAGCGATTGCGGACCGGCGCAGGCGGCGGGGACGACCGCGGACCAAGCCGTTTCGAGATCGGAAAGAGCCTTGTCGGACAGCGGCTTTCCGGTCGCGGCGGGAACGTAGACCTCGGCGAACAGGGCGACTTGATTCTTGAAAAGGGCGGCGTCGTAGGTGGGCAGGTCCAGGCGCGCGGCCTCCTCCACCGGGAAGCGGCGGTGCAGCTCGATCAGGACGTCGGTGGCGAGTTCGTAGAGGGCGCGCGGATCCGCGCCGCCGGCCAGCAGGCGCGACAGGGTGTCGTCGCCGAAATCCTCCTGAAGGGCGAGGCCGGCGGGCACGTCCGCCGCCAGGATCTCGGGGACCGAGAAGCCGAGCCGGCGCAAGCTGTCGCCGATGGCGATGAAGGGGACCAGATCCTCGGCCGGGGCGGGGGTGTCCACGAGGATGACCGTGCCGCCGCCGGGCGTCTCCACGCGCTCATAGCGGCGCGCGGAGGCGTCGCCGGCCAGCGGGTGGCGCTTGGCGTCGCCCAGGCCCTGCCGGGCGAGGAAGGCGGCGATGGCCTGCGCGCGGTCGGTCACGGCGCCAGTTCCAGAGCGGCGAGGCGTTCGGCCCAACTGCCGTGGCCGACCAGTTCCGCCTGGCGGGCGGTCGGGCCGGTAAACGTCATGGTCAGGTCCAGGCGGTCGGCGGGCAACAGCGGACCCAGCCGGTCCGGCCATTCCACCAGCAAAACGGCCTCGGCGCGGGCTTCGTCCCAGCCGAGTTCGGTGACCTCGTCGGGGCCGGACAGGCGGTAGAGGTCGAAATGCCAGACCGGGCCGATGTCGGTGTCGTAGGTCTGCACCAGCGTGAAGGTGGGGGACGGCACCTCCGCGTCCTCCTCCGTCACCGCGCGGATCAGGGCGCGGGACAGCGCGGTCTTGCCGGCGCCCAGGTCGCCGCGCAGCGCCACGAGGTCGCCGGGGCCGAGCGCGCGCGCCAGTTGGCGGGCGAGGGCCATGGTCGCGGCCTCGTCGGGCAATGGGACGGTGCGGTGGATGGTGGGGTGCGTCATGGCGCCGGATTGTGGGCGAACGGCGGCACCCGCCGCAAGCCGGAAAGGCGAGCCGCCGCAGAGGTCACGGGGCGCAAAATCGGGCATGGCCTCTGCCTGGGGCGCATGGCTGACTCGATGGGCCGAATCGAGGGGCCGACTCGATGGGGTTGACCGCCGGCCCGAAACCGGACAATTGAAGGCCGTTTCGCGCGCTTCCGCCGCACCACCCCGTCAATAAGGTATCGCGTCCATGTCGCAGACCGTCCACCGCACCGATGTCGTCATCGTCGGCGCCGGCCCCGTGGGCCTGTTCGCCATCTTCGAATGCGGCATGCTGAAGATGAACGTCCATGTCGTGGACGCGCTGGACATGGTGGGCGGCCAGTGCACCGCGCTGTACCCGGAAAAGCCGATCTACGACATCCCGGCCCACCCGGCCATCGAGGCAGCCGACCTGATCGACCGTCTGGCGCAGCAGGCCGCTCCCTTCGCGCCGACCTACCACTTGGGCCAGCAGGTCGAGAAGCTGACCCGCACCGACGAGGGGCGCTGGCTGGTCGAAACGAACATCGGGACGCGGATCGACGCGCAGGCGGTCATCATCGCGGCCGGCAGCGGCGCCTTCGGCCCGAACCGCCCGCCGCTGGACGGGCTGGAGCAGTATGAGGGCAAGTCGGTCTTCTACATGGTCCGCCGCCGCCAGGACTTCGCCGGCAAGCGCGTGGTGATCGCGGGCGGCGGCGACTCGGCGGTCGATTGGACGCTGTCGCTGGCCGACGTGGCGGAGAAGGTCTACGTCGTCCACCGCCGGCCGAAGTTCCGCGCCGCCCCGGAAAGCGTCGCCCGCATGGACGTGCTGGCGCGCGAGGGCCGGATCGAGATGGTCGTGCCCTACCAGCTCTCCGGTCTGGTGGGCGAGAACGGGCAGCTGTCGGCGGTGCGCGTCGCCACGCTGGACGGCGAGGAAAAGGATCTGCCGGCCGACGCGCTGCTGGCCTTCTTCGGCCTGTCGATGAACCTGGGACCCATCGCCGACTGGGGTCTGAACCTGGAGCGCAACCACATCGACGTCAGCCTGCCCGGCTGCGCGACCAGCGCCCCCGGCGTCTTCGCCATCGGCGACATCGCCACCTATCCCGGCAAGCTGAAGCTGATCCTCTGCGGCTTCTCCGAGGCGGCGCAGGCGGCCCACGCCATCCACCCGCTGGTCCGTCCGGGCGAGGCGCTGCACTTCGAATACTCCACCTCCAAGGGCGTTCCGGGAGCGGAATAAAGCCTGCCGGACAAAGAAGACGGGCCGCCGGGGGGAACCGGCGGCCCGCTTCGCGGTCGGCTGACGGGAGGCGGGGGATCAGCCGCCGCGGGGGCCCTGACCCGGTTCGCCCGGACCATGGTGGCGCATGCGGGGTTCGCCCTTGCCGTTACCCATGGGGCCCATGCCGCCCATGTGGCGGGCGGCGCGGTCCAGGAAGCGGTCGGCGGTCTTCTGCTGCTCCGGGGTGAGCTGGGCGTAGAGATCGTTCAGCGCCGGGCGCACCTGCTGGATCTGCTGGAGGCGCGCCGACATCATGGCCTCCATCCGCTCAACCCGCTGCGGCAGAGCCGCCGGCATCGGCTGGTCCTTGTACTTGGTGCAGAGGTCGTCCATGGACTTCTGGCTCGCCTTCGCGGTGTCGGCGAACTTGGTCCAGGCGGCGCGCTGCTGGTCGGTGATGTTCAGCTTCTTCTCGGCGAAGGCCAGCATGCCGGCCAGACGGGCG
>JAEZID010000391.1 GCA_023416195.1 Pseudomonadota bacterium
CAGTACGACCCGCCGTGGTGGGTGACCTACCAGCCGCCACCGCCTCCACCGCCACCTCCGCCTCCGCCGCCTCCACCGACCCCCACGAACCCGGCGCCGGAGGAGCAGGATCCCGCGAAGGTCGCCGAGACGGCCATGCAGCGGCGCACGCGCAGCCGCGCGGGCACGGTGCAGACCTCCTGGCGCGGGGTGCTGGACACCAACGCGGCGGCGCCGACGCGCAAGCGCCTGCTGGGGGAATGACGTGATGAGCGGGAAAGACAAATCCGTTGGAAAGGCGCTGTCGGAACCGACGGCCCTGCTGGACCGCTACCGCGTGGCGCGGGAGCGCCGGTCGGTCTGGGAAAGCCACTGGCAGGAATGCTACGACCACGCCCTGCCCAACGCCCGGCCGTTCCACGGGACCGGGACTCCGGGGGACCGGCGCGTGGACCGGCTGTTCGACGGCACGGCGCCCGACGCCGTGGAGCAGCTGGCGGCGAGCCTGCTGTCCCAGCTGACCCCGCCCTGGTCGCGCTGGTTCGGGCTTCAGCCGGGGCCGACCCTGTCGGACGCCGAGCGGGACCGGGTGGCGCCGATGCTCGACCGCGCGGCCGGCATCGTGCAGGCGCATTTCGACCGGTCGAACTTCGCGGTCGAAATCCATCAGGCCTTCCTCGATCTGGTGACGGTGGGCACCGCCTGCCTGCTGATGGAGGAGGCGCCGGCGGGCGCCGCGTCCAGCCTGCGCTTCACCGCCGTGCCGCTGGCCGAGGCGGTGCTGGAGGAAGGGGCGGACGGGCGCCTGGACGGCACCTTCCGGCGCAGCGAGGCGACGCTCGCCCAGATCGAGCGGCGATTTCCCGGCGCCGAGATCCCCGAGGAGGTGCGGCGGCGCGGCACGGACGAGCCGGACAGCCGCTTCCCGGTGGTCGAGGCCGTGCTGCCGGACGGTGCCGCCTACCGCTGGGCGGTGGTGCTGGACAGCGGGCTGGCCGAGCCGTGCCGGCTGGCCGAGGGGCGCTTCGCGCAATCGCCTTTCGTGAATTTCCGGTGGCTGAAGGCGCCGGGCGAGGTCTATGGGCGCTCCCCCGTCATGAAGGCGCTGCCCGACATCAAGACTGCCAACAAGGTCGTCGAGCTGGTGCTGAAAAACGCCTCGGTCGCGGTGACCGGAATCTGGCAGGCCGACGACGATGGGGTGCTGAACCCGGCGACGATCCGGCTGGTGCCGGGGACGATCATCCCCAAGGCGGTCGGGTCGGCGGGGCTGACGCCGTTGGCCAATCCGGGGCGGTTCGACGTGTCGCAGCTAGTGCTGGACGACCTGCGGGCGCGCATCCGCCACGCGCTGCTAGCCGACCGGCTGGCGCCCCTGGACCAGCCGCGCATGACCGCGACCGAGGTGCTGGAGCGTTCCACCGAAATGGCCCGGCTGCTCGGCGCCACCTACGGGCGCTTGCAGGCGGAGTTGCTGACGCCGCTGCTGCTGCGGGCGGTCGGCATCCTGCGGCGGCGCGGCGAGATCCCGGACATCACCGTGGACGGGCGGTTGGTCGAGCTTCAGCACCGCTCGCCGCTGGCCCAGGCGCAGGCGCAGCGCGACGTCCAGGCGACGCTGCGCTGGCTGGAAACGGCGCAGATGCTGGGGCCGGAGGCGCTGGCCACCGTGGACGCGGCGGCGACCGCGCGCTGGCTGGGCGAAGCCTTCGGCGTGCCCGCCAAGCTGGTGCGGGCGGAAACGCCGCCGCCGGCCATGCCTCAAGCGATGCCCATGGGGGAGGCCGGTCATGGCTGAGCCCGCGGGGTGGGACTGGCTCGACGGCGCGGCAACACCGCCGAAAGCGGACGACCCGGCATCGAGTGACCCGGCATCGAGTTTCGCCCGCTGCTTTGCCGGGGCGGACGGGGCGCGGGTGCTGGGCGTGCTGAAGGCGATGACGCTGGAACGCGCCCTCCCCCCCGACGCGCCGGACCCGGCGTTGCGCCACCTGGAAGGCCAGCGCGCGCTGGTCGCCCTCATCCTCGCCATGGTCGCGCGCGGCCAAGCGAACTGATTTCACACCGAATGGAGACCCTTATGGCCGAAAATCTGCTGACGTCCTCTGTTCCCGGCCCGGACGGCGTGCCGCCGGTGCCCGAGAAGTTCCGCGATCCGGAGACCGGCGCGGTGCGCGTGGACGCCCTGCTGAAGTCCTATCTGGAGCTGGAGCGCAAGCTGTCCGCCCCCGTTCCTGGCCCCGCTGCCGCACAGGCACCGGCGGACCGTCCCAGCCTGCTGAAGGCGCTGGGCGTGCCGGACGGTCCGGACGGCTACTGCATCGCCTGCGACCACGGCATGTTCCAGCCCGACCCGGACATCAACAGCCGCCTGCACGGCGCCGGCTTCACGCCGGATCAGGCGCAGCTGGTCTACGACCTCGCCGCCGAGCGGCTGGTGCCGCTGATCCAGGAACTGGCCGCCGAGTTCCAGGCGGAGCGCGAGGTGGAGCGGCTGGTCGCCCATTTCGGCGGCGAGGAGCGCTGGCGGGAGGTGTCGCGCCAGCTGCTCGCCTGGGCTGGCAAGAACCTGCCTCCGGCGGCGGTGGAAGGGCTGTCCACGACGTACGAAGGCGTCATGGCGCTGCACCGGATGATGACGGGCAACGAACCCGCCGCCCTGTCCCTGCCGTCCGGCCGCGCGCCCGGCGGCGGCGAGGCGGAGTTGCAGACGCTGATGCGCGATCCCCGTTATTGGCGCGACCGCGACCCGTCCGTGGTCTCCCGCGTGACCGAAGGGTTCCAGCGCCTCTATCCGGGCCAATGACGGTGTGACGGAAGCCCCCCGGAACGGTCCCCGTTCCGGGGGCTTTCCGCTTGCGGTCAAAATGTCGCAGGCCATGCGGGAAGGCGCGAAGAAGGCGTAAGCGGAACCAATTGGGCGTTGCGCATTTGAAATAAAAAAGCGAGGCTCCGTTTCCGATTGATAACCGGCCCCGCGTGACGCGCGGCCGGCTCGGGAGTGTCACTCAAGCGACCATGATTCCACGCCGATGACCTTGCGCCGCAAGATCCGCTGGCTGACCTGGATCGGCCTGATCGGCTGCCTGATGGCGGCGATCCCGGCGCTGTACCTGCTGCGGCATGGGCTGGTCACCGAGCGC
>JAEZID010000510.1 GCA_023416195.1 Pseudomonadota bacterium
GCGCTGCGTCTACTGCTCCAACCCCTTGGCGCTCGATCCGGCGAGCAAGGAGATGGACACCGCTACGTGGTGCCGCGTGCTGGACGAGGCGGCGGACCTCGGCGTCATCCAGGTGCATTTCTCCGGCGGCGAACCGACCGCGCGGAAGGATCTGGAACAGTTGGTGGAGCACGCCACCAAGGCGGGGCTGTACGTCAATCTCATCACCTCGGCCGTGCTGCTCGACCGCGAACGGCTGGCTCGGCTGCGCGATGCCGGGCTTCAGCATGTGCAGATCGGCTTTCAGGACACCGTGGCGCCCAAGGCAGAAGCCATCAGCGGCTTTCCGGGCGGCCATCCGAAGAAGCTGGACGTGGCGCGGGAGGTCACCGACCTTGGCTTGGCGCTGACCGTCAACGCCATCGTCCAGCGCCACAACATCGACCGCGTGAACGACTTCATCGATTTGGCTCTGGACCTGAAGGCCGGGCGCATCGAGATCGCTAACGTGCAGTATTACGGTTGGGCGTTGAAGAATCGCGGCGCGCTGATGCCAACGCGCGAGCAGCTGGTCCGCATGGACGAGGCCGTGCGCGCCCGCCTGCCGGAGCTGAAGGGCCGGCTGGTGGTCGATTACGTGGTGCCGGACTATTACGCCAGCCGCCCCAAGGCCTGCATGGGCGGCTGGGGGCGCAAGTTCCTGAACGTCACCCCCAGCGGCAAGGTACTGCCCTGCCACGCGGCGGAGACCATTCCGGGCATGCTGTTCGACAGCGTGACCGAACGGTCCTTGGCCGACATCTGGGCAAACTCGGCGGCCTTCCAGCGCTATCGCGGAACGGACTGGATGCCCAAGCCCTGCCGGTCCTGCGATCAGAAGGAGGTCGATTGGGGCGGCTGCCGCTGCCAGGCGCTGGCGCTGACCGGCAATGCCGACAACCCCGACCCGGTGTGCGACCTGTCCGAACATCATGGAGTTCTGGCGGGGATCATCGAGACGGACGGACGTGCCGATGATATGCCGTTCGTGTACCGGAGCTTCAGCCTCTAAGAGCAGGCTCCTTGTCGGGCAACAAATTTTCCACGGATTTCGCAAATTTTAACACGGATTACACGGATTTTTTAATCGCGCTGCAGTTCATGCGCTTACGGACAACAGATGCGGCGAACACATGCCTACATCCGTGAAATCCGTGTCTGAATCCGTGTAATCCGTATCAGTCTTGTTCTCCGGCACACCAACTCACGGCTAAAACCCGTCACTTCTTCGTCGCGGTGCCGGCGGCTGCCGTGTTCTTGCTGCCGCCCACGGCCGCGATCTGCCCCTTGATCCCGTCATAGACGTTCGACGGAACGATCTTCTTGCTGACCAGCTCGTCCTTCGAGCGATAGGGGCGGTTTTTGATGATGGCGTCGGAGCGTGCCTCGCCGATGCCCGGCAGCGTCTGCAATTCCTCCATGCTGGCGGTGTTGATGTCGATGGCTTTGCTCGCCTTCGACGTCGATGCGCCGGAACCGGTGGCCGCCGACGACGGCGCGGTCGAGCCGCTGGTGCCCGCCGGCGGGGTCGGCTTCACCCCTGGTGTCGGGGAGGTGGGGGGCGGAGAGGATTGGGTGGTGCTCTTGGAAGGGCTCGTGGACGTCGATTGCGCCAGCACGGGCACGGCGATCAGGGCGCCAATCGCGGCGATGGCGCACACACGGCTAAGCTTCATCGCGGTTCTCCTTCGCTCATGCAACGGAAGGGCAACGCCCAAGGCGGTCCGGCGTTCCATTGGGTGGACTCTCCTCATCGTCCTTCTGTGCACCGGAAGCGCCTGGGCGGAACGCCCGGTGAGCCTGGAACTCGTGCTGGCCATCGACGGATCGACGAGCATCCGGGGAGACCTGTTCGACTTTCAGCTTCAGGGACACGCCGCCGCCTTCCGCGATCCGAAGGTGGTCGAGGCCATCACCGGTGGCGGAGGCATTGCGGTCACGCTGGTCCAGTGGTCGGATCCGTCAGCGCTTCGGACGCTCATCCCCTGGACGCGGATCGCCGATGGAGCGGCGGCTGGCCGTTTCGCGGCGGCCATCGACTCGGTGCCGCGCCAGCCCTTGCACGGCAGCACGGGAATTGGAGGAGCGATCCTGAACGCGGCGAATCTGTTCGGCAGGGACCAAACGCCTCGTCGGCGCGTCATCGACATCGTCAGCAACGGCTACAACAACATCGGCATCATCCCCGAGGCGGCGCGCGACCGCGTCGTCGCCCAAGGGATCACCATCAACGGCCTCGTCATCCTCGACGAGGTGCCGTGGCTCGCCGACTATTTCGAGGAGCAGGTCATCGGCGGGCCGGCCGCCTTCGTCATGGTGGCCGACACGCCGCAAAGCTTTGGCCGCGCCATCCTGGACAAGCTGATCCAGGAGATCACGGCCCTTCCGTGATCACGCCTTCGCCAATTTATCGAAGGCCTGGAGGCGCGCCAGCAGGGCCGGCATGTCCTTCAGCGGGACCATGTTCGGGCCGTCGCTTGGGGCGCTGTCGGGATTCTCGTGCGTCTCCATGAAGACGGCGGCCACGCCCACCGCGATGGCGGCGCGGGCCAGCACCGGCACGAATTCCCGCTGGCCGCCGGAGGTCGTCCCCTGCCCGCCCGGCTGCTGGACGGAGTGGGTGGCGTCGAACACCACCGGGAAGCCAGTCTCCGCCATGATCGGCAGCGACCGCATGTCCGACACCAGCGTGTTGTAGCCGAAGCTCGCCCCGCGCTCGCACAGCAGAACCTTGTCGTTGCCGGAGGCGACCAGCTTCGCGGCGACGTTCTTCATGTCCCAGGGGGCGAGGAACTGGCCCTTCTTCACGTTCACGGCCCGGCCGGTCCGGGCGGCGGCGATCAGCAGATCGGTCTGCCGGCACAGGAAGGCCGGGATCTGAAGCACGTCCACCGCCTCGGCCACCGGGGCGCACTGGTCGGCTTCGTGCACATCGGTGATCACCGGGCAGCCGAACCGCTCCCGCACCTCGGCAAAGATCGGTAACGCCTTGTCCATGCCCAGGCCGCGCGCCGTGCTGATGGAGGTGCGGTTGGCCTTGTCGAAGGAGGACTTGTAGATCAGGCCGATGCCCAGCTTGCCCGTCATCTCGACCAGCGCCGCCGCCGTCTCCAGCGCGTGCTCGCGGCTTTCCATCTGGCAGGGGCCGGCGATCAGCGCGAA